>JBIIOL010000425.1:0-3718 GCA_044336965.1 Pirellulales bacterium
GCGGCCCGACGAGGTGCGGATGCTGATGATCGACCCGAAGATGGTCGAACTGACGCCCTACAAGGCTCTGCCGCACCTCATGCACCCGGTCGTGACCGACATGAAGAAGGCGGAGGCGATCCTCGCCTGGGCCGTCGAGAAGATGGAAGAGCGGTATGCGATGCTCGCCAAGGTGGGCGTGCGGCATCTCTCGCAATACAACCAACTCGGCCGCGAGGAGCTTCTGAAGCGGTTCAATCCGGAGACGGAGGAAGAGGCGGCCGCCATCCCGACCACCATGCCCTACATCGTGATGATCGCCGACGAGATCGCCGACATGATGATGACCGCCGGCAAGGAAATCGAGCAGCACATCATCCGGCTGGCCCAGAAGAGCCGGGCGGTGGGTATCCACCTGATCCTCGCCACGCAGAAGCCGACGGTCGACGTGATCACGGGCCTGATCAAGAGTAACCTGCCGGCCCGCATCGCCTTCCAGGTGGCCAGCCGGACCGACAGCCGCGTCGTGCTCGACGAGTGCGGTGCGGAACGGCTGCTCGGCAACGGCGACATGCTCTTCCTCTCCCCCGGCACCAGCCAGATCCTGCGTGGCCAGGGCACCTATCTCTCCGACGAGGAGATCGGCCGCGTGATGGCTGCGATCGGCACGACCGAGCCGCAGTATGCCGCCGAGCTCGTGAATCTCCAGCCGGCCCCGTCGGGCGATGCGCCGAAGGGCTCAGCCGGCAAGGATCGCGACGAGATGTACGAGGCCGCCGTCGAGGTGGTAATCCGCGAGGGCCGCGGCAGCGTGTCGCTCCTGCAGCGGGCCCTGGGCGTGGGCTATGGCCGCGGGGCCCGGCTGATCGACTTCATGGCGGAGGATGGCGTGGTCGGTCAGTATGCAGGCTCGCAGGCCCGCGAGGTGCTGATCACGATGGACCAGTGGGCCGAGCGAAACGGCACGACGGCCCCCGCTCCGGACCCGGCCCCCAGGCGTCTGAAAATCCAGCCGCATGCCAAGGTCGTGGAGCAATTCGAGGAGATCGAGGAAGACGACGAGGAGGCTGCCGATCGTGAGGAGGCCTTCGCCCGCCTCGAGGAAGAGGACGATTCGGACTCTGACTCGGACGACGGCGACGAAGAAGAAGCTGACGACGAGAGCTACGACGACGCTGACGAGGATGATGGCGATGGCGAGTATGAAGACGCCGACGATGACTCCGACGAGGCGTCTGACGACGACTGACCCATGCATCGGCAGACACGGCCCGACGGCTGGCTCTCGCGGCGTCTGCCACCTGCCGCTTGCCTTACCTGCGGTGGCGGCCGGGGAATCGGGGAAGTGCTGGTAGCTTCGGCGGATCGCCCCGCGGCTGGCTATACTCGGCGATTCGAGGGCGCAGAGCCCGCAGCAGAGGACGACACCAGTGCGCACGATCGAAATCTACGACACGACACTCCGCGACGGCTCGCAGGGCGAGGGCGTCAACTTTTCGCTCGAGGACAAGCTCGCCATCACCCGGCGGCTCGATGAGGCCGGCATCGACTTCATCGAAGGCGGCTATCCCCTCTCGAATCCAAAGGACGCCCAGTATTTTGCCCGGGCCCGCGAGCTGAAACTCCGCCACTCGCGGATCTGCGCCTTCGGCATGACCCGTCGCCGGGGCATGACGGCCGCCGAGGACCCAGGCATGAAGGCCCTGCTCGATGCCGGCACGAGCGTGGTCACGATTGTCGGCAAGACGTCCGCTTTTCACGTCACCGAGGTGCTCGGCGTGTCGCGCGAGGAGAACCTCGCCATGATCGCCGACACGGTCGGATTCCTCACGGAGTCGGGCCGTGAGGTCTTCTATGACGCCGAACACTTCTTCGATGGCTGGAAGCTCGACCCCGACTACTCTGGCCAGACGATCGGTGCGGCGGCTCGGGCCGGTGCCACGCGGATCGTGCTCTGCGACACCAACGGCGGCACGCTGCCCGATGAGATCGCGAAGCTGGTCGCGGAGGCGGCAGCCTCGCTACACGCCGCCGGCGTAAGCGTGCCTCTCGCCATCCACTGCCACAACGACTGCGACGTGGCCATCGCTAATTCCCTGGCAGCCGTCGCGGCCGGCGCCGTGCAGGTGCAGGGCACGATCAACGGGATCGGCGAGCGGTGTGGCAACGCCGACCTGATCTCGGTCGTGGCCAACCTCGCGATCAAGCTGCCAGGCTACACCGTGCTGGCTGGCGGCTCGGGCGCCGCCGGCACGACCCACCTCACGGAGCTGTCGCGATTCGTCTACGAAACGGCCAACATGAGCTATCGGCCCGGCCAACCGTTTGTGGGCACGAGCGCCTTCGCACACAAGGGGGGCATGCATGTGCATGCGGTCGCCAAGGCGACCGAGTCGTACGAGCACATTCCGCCCGAGTCGGTCGGCAATTCGCGGCGGATCCTCGTCAGCGAGCTGTCGGGGCGGTCCAACATCGCCGCACTCGTGAGCCGGCCCGACGTGAAGAACGACCGGGTCCTGCTCGACCGCGTGCTGGCCGAGGTCTGCCGGCTTGAGAACGAGGGCTGGCAGTTTGAGGCTGCTGGTGCATCGTTCGACCTGCTCGTCGACCGGATCGCGGGGACGTTCCGACCAGCCTTCGAGAAGCTGGCCTACAACGTCGCCGTCGAGAGCCGTGCCGGCGACGACGTGCGGACCGAGGCGACGGTGAAGCTCGCCGTGGCCGGTGTGCAGCGGCACGAGGTCGCCGAGGGTGACGGCCCGGTGAACGCCCTCGATGCGGCGCTTCGCAAGGCGCTCTCCGAGGTCTACCCGGCTCTCTCGCAGATGCACCTGCTCGATTACAAGGTCCGCGTGATCAACGCCCAGGAGGGCACGGCCGCCAAGGTCCGCGTGTCGATCGAAAGCACCGACGGCGACGCCGTATGGGGCACGGTCGGCGTGAGCGAGAACGTGATCGAGGCGAGCTGGCTGGCGCTCGCCGACTCGTTCCACCACTTCCTGGGACGTTCAAAAAAATAGGGACGGGAGCGAATTTTCCAGAGGAAATTCGCTCCCGTCCCCTTTTTCCGTTCAGCGTGAAGTGGGATAGGCCAGCGGTTGCTCTGTCCCCTCGAGTACGGCGATCAGGTGTGCGAGGAGGTCGCGACCATAGCGATCGGCTCGGCCGCCCGGAGCGTTTTCAGGAATGGCGTTGCGCTCTGCGGTGGCCAACGTGTCTCTGAGCACGGGAAGTGACGGTCTCGACCGCTCCCCGAGTCGGTCGAGCGCGTTGACGGCCTGAAGCACAGGCCAGCGATCTCCCTGTCGCAAGACCTCCTCGAACACCTTGAACGCGGGCTCGCCCCGCCCTGCTGCTACGAGTGCCTCGGCTGCTGCCACGCGAACAGCCGCCGATTTGTCGCCCAGCGTTCGTTCCAGTGCCGCTTCAGTGGCACGCGGGAGGCCGCCGGCGTCGCGTCCGGCCGCGACGATCGTGCAGCCTTGCGCGGCCCACCAGCGGACGGGCTCAGATGGATCGTCGAGTGCGTCGACAAACGCCGGAAGGCTCCCGGCATCGCCCTCCGAGGCCAGCACGGCAAGGTCGAACACCTGCTCCACAGGGAAAGCGACCGGATCGCGCGACTGGTCGTAGCCCTCGTGTGGTGATCCCTCGGGCAGCAGCCCGTTGTCGTGGATCTCGATCGTATGCCGCCGCAGTGCCGCGCGGAGGCGAACGACCTCCTCGCGATGGGCAGGCT
>JBIIOL010000426.1:0-3716 GCA_044336965.1 Pirellulales bacterium
CGGCTGGGGAGGCGGTGTCGTGGGACTCTCGAGCATCGATGGCGAGGATGCGGCCCACAACGCCACGACATCGTTCAAGGAGTTCAAGACCGGCCGGTGGTATGCGATTCGCGTGCGGGTGAGTCCGGAGCGGATCGTCTGCTTCATCGACGACGAGCAGGTGGTCGATCAGCCGCTGGCCGACAGGAGACTGTCGATCCGCGATGAGGTGAGCCCTTCGAAGCCGTTGGGCATCGCCACCTACGCCACAACGGCACTGGTGAAAAACATCCGCTGGCGGCCCATCGAGGCCGGGACGGCGGCCGGAAAAAAGGGTTCTGGGGCAACGGTGCCGGCTGCGGCCGGCAAGAAACCATGAGCGATGAGCCTCGGGATGCTGGTGCCGACAAGCTCCGGCAGCGGATCGCCGAAGAGGCTGCCCGCATGGTGGCCAAGGGCGGCGACTCGACGCGGTCGCGGTTTCGCGCCGCCCGCCGGGTTGCTCGCGGCTGGGTGCCGGAGGAGCAACTGCCCAGCCACGATGAGATCCGTCGCGAGGTGACCCGAGGCAGCGATCCCGCTGGTGGCCTCGCGCACCTGGCCGGTGATCGTTTCGACCGCATCGCTGAGCTTGTGCGAGTGCTCGAGAACGTCAAGCAGGATCCGATCAAGCATCCGGAGGGGGACGTGCTCGAACACACGCTTCAGGTCTTCGACCGGGTGCACGAGGAGCGGCCGTTCGACGAGGAGTTGCTCACGGCGGCACTTGTGCACGACGTGGGGCGGGCGATCGACCGTGCCAATCCGGTCTCCAGCGGCGTGTCTGTGCTTACCGATCTGATCACGGAGCGAACCCGCTGGCTCGTCGAGTCGCTTGCAGATGCCGCGGCGCAGGGGAATCACACGCTCGGCGCGAGGGCCCGGCAACGACTCGAGTCGCATCCCGATTTTCTCGACGCATTGCTGCTCGCCGAGTCTGACCGCAAGGCCTGCGTTCGCGGCTACGACGCGCCGTCGCTCGACGAGGCGGTCGCGATCCTCCGCGGACTGGCCGCCGAGAACGAGGCCGACGAGGCTGGTGAGTGAGCGGGGCTCACGGGGCCTGATTGTCGAGTGCCGCGCGGACGGCCTCGCGGGCCGCCCGCCAGCGGTACTTCACTGTGCGTTCGGAGCAGTCCAACAGTGTTGCGATCGTCTTCTGGTCGGCACCGAGATACCAGACGAGATGGAATACCTCGCGGTTGTCCTCGGGCAGGTTGGCGATCGCCTCGTGGAAGAGCGTCCAGCGGTCAAGGTTGGTGTCGTTGACCGGGCTCTGGTCGATGTAGCGGTCGGGGCCCTCGTCGGCAGCCGCGTGGGGCAACACGTTCGTGCCATGGTTGGCGGCATAGGAGGCTGGTCCCGCATGCCGCCGCGCAAGGTCGATCAGTTCGCGGTGAAGTTGGGTGGCTGCCAGCGCCATGACGCATCTGGGCGTGTCGAACTGCATTGCCCCAAGGGCCCGGTGCAGCCGCATGGCAGCGTTTTGGAAGACGTCGTCGGTGTCTTCCCAGCGGCGGACGCCGGGATAGCGGCCCAGCATCCGATGGGCCAGGGCGCGGAGGCGGTTGCTGCAGACCTCGAGGATCTGGTCCCGGGCTGAAAGGTCGCCCCGCTCAAGCCGCTGGAGGCATTCCGCCAGAGCTGCCGAGATCGTGTCGTCGGTATCCATATAAACGGCGGGCTGCGAAGTCTGGGTAAGCCTGCTGCACGGTGTCCGGTTTTCCAGAGTTTAGCCGCTTTTGCCCCTCAGGGGCCTGTCGCTCGCCATACCTTGTAGCGGCGGCCACTGGCCGTTGGTTTTCAAACACATTCACCGGACGATTTGCCATGATTTTCGCGAAAGACACCGATTGTTCTGCGGATCGGCAGCTTGTCGGCACCGTTGGTCATGCCGGTCATGCCGGTCCGCCTAGTCATGGCCGCAAGGCCAATCATGTGAAGCCGCATCGGCTGCTGCGGGTTTCGCCGCATGAAAATGACCCCGTGATGATCATCCTTGCCGCCCAGATTCAGCTGCGGCGTTGGCGGCGGGCTGAAGATGGGCAAAGTCCCAGCAGAATTCGGCAGCGAATCCGCGAGATCACCGCTGCCCGTGACTCGCTTTTAATGGTGCAAACCAGACCTCGCACAGGTAAACCCGCCTGACTGACGGTATAACCGCCGGTCTATGACTCGCTCTGCTGGAACGGATTCCTCAACAGGTTCCCTGTCGATGGGAGGTGTGTCTCGAGACATTTCAGCCCAACTTTCCGGTCAGGCTGACTCATTTGGCTTTGACGGACAGCAGATCGTCGATCTGGCGGCAGGCATCGATCTTGGTGGCGTCACGATCGTCCGCATGCTGGCCGAGGGTGGCATGGGCCGCGTCTACGAGGGACTCCAGCAGTCTCCCGCACGGCCGGTGGCGGTGAAGGTTTTGCGCGACGGCCTTGCCAGCCGCGCGATTATGAGACGTTTCGAGCAGGAGGCCCACCTGCTCGCGCGGCTGCGGCATCCCAACATTGCGCAGGTTCACACGCTCGGCACCTATCACCACGGTAGCGTGTCGGTGCCGTTCTTCGTGATGGAACTGGTGGAGGATGCGCGGGCGATCGACCGCTTCGCCCGTGAACGTGAGCTGTCGATGCGCCAGCGTGTGACTCTCCTGCGACGTGTGGCGGCAGCCGTGGCCTATGGCCATCGCATGGGGGTCGTGCACCGCGATCTCAAGCCCGGCAATATTCTCGTGGATGGGGACGGCGAGCCGAAAGTGATCGACTTTGGCGTGGCGAGGTCCACCGACGCAGACCTTGCCCTGACGACGCTGCAGACCGACGCTGGGCAGCTCGTCGGTACGCTTCGCTACATGAGCCCGGAACAGTTCGACGCTGATGCCTCCCGAATCAACACGCCGACCGACGTCTATGCGCTCGGCCTTGTGCTGCACGAACTGCTTACCGGCGACCTCCCCTATGACGTGCGTGGCAAGCCGATCGTGGTGGCGGCGCGGATCATCCGCGAGCAGGAACCGCCGTCGGTGGCGTCCGTGTGTCGGGCCATGCATGCTGAGGTCGGCGTGGATGCGACGGACCGCAGGCGGCTGGCCGCGATCACCGTGAAGTGCCTGCAAAAGCCTGCTGCTGACCGCTATGAGACGGCGGATGAGCTGGAGGCGGAGCTGACGCGGTGGCTGGCGGGCGAGCCGGTGCGTGCCCGTCCGGCGACGGTCGCCGAGCGAGGGTGGCAGCTCGCGCGACGTCACCGTCTGCCGGTCGCGGCAGCCGTGCTGCTCGGCGTTGCCGCACTCGCCGCGGCCCTTTTCTCCATTCGCGCGCAACAGCAGGAACGCCTGGCCCAGTGGCACCGTGCGGCTGAGCAGCAGGAAGCGTATTACTCGACCGTGCAGCGGTCGGCGGCCGCTGCCGACCGGCGCAACACACCGATTGCGGCCAGCCTGCTGGAGCGGGCCAGGTCGCTCCAAGTGGTCGCTGGACGACCGATCGAACTTGACTGCCTCGCGGCCCGTCTCGACGACTCAGTGGCAGTGCTCCTTGGGCATGGTGCGATCGTGCGGGCCGTGGCTGCGTCACTCGCCGGTGACCGTCTCGTGACCGGGGACGATCGGGGGGACGTCCGGGTGTGGACGGTCGACAATGCCGGCGCCTATCAGGAGTCGTACCTCCTGGAGAGTCAGCCGTTCAGCGGTCATCGGGCCG
>JBIIOL010000036.1:0-12618 GCA_044336965.1 Pirellulales bacterium
CGAAACGGCTGCACGCGATCGACGAGGCCGCCGCCGACATCGCCGCGGGTGTCGCCGATGCGGATCTGGTCGTGGTGGCAACCGGCGTGGCGTCGATCCCCGGGATTTTGGACGCCGTCGATGCCGCCGTGCGGCCCGGCACACTGCTGACAGATGCCGGCAGCACGAAGACACGTATCGTCGCCGCCTGGGAGAAGCGTCGCCGTTCGCGCCGCGGCCGGTTCGTCGGAGCCCATCCCGTGGCAGGCAGCCACCGTCGCGGACCGACCGCTGCCGATCCGCAGCTGTTCACCGGCCGTGTCACAATCGTCACGCCAGCGGCGGCCACCCCAGCAGCCGACGTCGAGGAGATCGGCGGTTTTTGGTCCGCCCTCGGCTCCACCGTCTACACGATGCCACCCCGCGACCACGACCGGATCCTCGCCATGACGAGCCATGCGCCCCATGTGGTGGCCGCCGCCATCGCCGCAGCCACGCCGGCCGAGGCGAGGCAGTTCACGGCCGGTGGCTGGCGCGACACGACGCGGATCGCCGCGGGTGATCCCGAACTCTGGGCCGACATCCTCCTCGACAACGCGGCGCCGGTGGCCAAGGCGTTGTCGCGGATCGCCGGTGTGACCGAAAAGATTCTCGACGCGCTGGAATCGAGCGACCGTCGCCGACTCGTGTCATTGCTCACGCGTGCCAAGGAAGACCGCGATGCTGTGGGAAGTTGACGTCCATCTCCGTGACGCCGCCGGAGATCATGCCGCGCGAGCGCTGGTCGCCGGCGCCGCCGAACTGGGCATCGCCGGCTGCACGCGTGCCAGGACCGCCACCGGCTGGCTGATCGAGGGCGATCTGTCGCGGGCCGATGTCGAGCGGCTCGCCGCAGCGGTGCTCACCGACCCGGTCACCGAAACCTTCACGGTGGCGGAGGCCGGCGATGCGTCGCTGACCGCCGTGCCGGCCGACGCCAACAGCCTGCCGACCGTGCTCCACGTGCTGCCCCGCGCAGGCGTCACCGATCCGGCCGCCGAGACCGCCCTCGAAGCCTGCGGCCTGTTGGGCCTGCGACCATCGGCCGTCCGCAGCGTGCGGAAATACTGGCTGCCCGCGCTCGGCACGGCGGATGCCGATCGCCTCGCTTGGAAGCTCCTGGCCAGCGAGGCAATCCATGATGTCGTGATCGGCCCGCTGCCGCACCGCACGCTGGCCGGCGGCCGTCCGTGGACGTTCTCCCAGGAGACGGTCCGCCTCGCAGGTCTCGACGACGCGGCGCTCGACAAACTCAGCCGCGACCGCTGCCTCGCCCTCTCGGCCGCCGAACTCCACGCGGTCCGCGACCACTTCCAGAGCCTTGGCCGCGATCCCCTCGAGATCGAACTGGAGACCATCGCTCAGACCTGGAGCGAGCACTGCTGCCACAAGACGCTCGGCAGCCCGATCGACCATGTCGGCCCGGCCGGTGCGGTGCGGTATGACAATCTCCTCAAAGAGACGGTATTTGCATCCACGCGGAAGGTGCGGGAACAACTCGGCCCCAATGATTGGTGCGTGAGCGTGTTCCGCGACAACTCGGGCGTGGTGCGGTTCGATGGCGACCACGACATCTGCGTGAAAGTGGAGACGCACAACCATCCATCGGCGATCGAGCCCTACGGCGGCGCGGCCACCGGGCTCGGTGGCGTGATCCGTGACGTGCTTGGCACGGGCCTCGGCGCCAAGCCGATCGCCAACCTCGACGTCTTCTGCGTCGGCCTGCCCGACACCCCCGCCGCCGACCTGCCTCCGGGCGTGATCCATCCCCGCCGTCTGCTGGCAGGTGTGGTGGCCGGCGTCCGCGACTACGGCAACCGCATGGGCATTCCCACGATCGCCGGCGCCGTTGCCTTCGATCCCGGCTACATCGGCAACCCGCTGGTCTTCTGCGGCACGGTGGGCATCATGCCCCGCAACTCAGCCGACGCTGCCGTACAGGTGGGCGATCTGGTGGTCGTGGCCGGCGGGCGGACCGGCCGCGACGGCATCCACGGCGCCACCTTTTCGAGCGTCGAGCTGTCGAGCGACAGCGAGAGCCAGTCGGGCGGCTCGGTGCAGATCGGTCACGCCATCCACGAGAAGATGCTCTCCGACTTCGTCCTGGAAGCATCGCGGCAGAGGCTCTTCAACGCCATCACCGACTGCGGCGCCGGCGGGCTCTCGAGCGCCGTGGGCGAGATGGCCGCCACGCTCGGTGCGGAGGTCGACCTCGACCGCGTGCCGCTCAAGTATGACGGCCTCTCCGCCACCGAGGCCTGGATCTCGGAGGCGCAGGAGCGGATGGTGCTCGCCGTGTCGCCGTCCGACTGGGAGAAGCTCTCCAAAATCGCAGCCGACGAAGGAGTGGAGGCCACCGCCATCGGCACCTTCACCGGAGCGGGCAGACTCGTGCTCCGCTGGCAGGGCCGGACGGCCGGTGAGCTCGACTGCCACTTCCTCCACGAGGGCAGGCCGCGGCGGAGGCTCGCGTCGCGCTACGTGCCACCCTCTGTGGAACCGGCTGCGTGGACGCTCCACGCCGACGACTCGCTCGCCGCCTGCCTGCTCGACGTGCTCGCGGCACCCGACGTGGCGAGCAAGGAATGGATCATCCGGCAGTACGACCACGAGGTGCAGGGCTGCAGCATCGTCAAGCCGCTGCTCGGGCCGGGTGAGGGCCCCGCCGACGGAACGGTCGTCCGCGGTGTGCTCGGCCGTAACCGCGGGATCGTGCTCGGCGTCGGTCTCCGCCATCGGCTCGGCCCTCTCGATCCCTACCAGATGGCCGCTGGCGGCATCGTCGAAGCGATGGCCAACGCCATTGCCGTCGGCGCCGATCCCGCGCGGATCGCTCTGCTCGACAACTTTTGCTGGGGCGACTGTCGCCGCGAGGAGTCTCTCGGCACGCTCGTGGAGGCCTGCCGTGCCTGCCACGACATGGCGGTCGCATTCGCCGCCCCTTTCGTGAGCGGGAAGGACAGCCTCAACAACGTCTTCGCCTGGACCGACGCGGCGGGCACGCACCACGAGCGATCGATCCCGCCCACGCTCCTCGCCACGGCGATGGGGCAGGTGGATGATGTGCATCGCGCGGTCACGCCAGACCTGAAACAGGTGGGCAATCGACTGGCGATCGTGGGCCTCTCGCGGGGCGAGCTCGCCGGCAGCCAGCTCGAACTCGTGGGCCGTGTCCACGGCGGGCGGGTGCCACAGGTCGATGCGACGGCCTGCCGAAGTGTGTTTGCGGCGGTGGCGGCAGCCCAGCGGGCGGGGCTCGTGGCGGCCTGCCATGACTGCTCCGACGGCGGGCTTCTGGCCGCGGTGGCTGAAATGGCGATCGCCGGCGGCTCAGCCGCGCGGATCACCCTCGCCGACGTGCCGATGGGGGACGGAGCTGCCGCTGGGAATGGCTCCGCCCTGCATCGCGATCTCGCAATCGCCTTCACCGAGACGCCGGGCCGCTTCGTCTGCGAGGTGCCCGCCGCTCTCACCGATCGGTTTGCGGATGCGATGAGCAAGACCAACAACGATGTGCCGTGGGCCTGGATTGGCAACGTCGTCGCCGGCGACCGTCTGGAGATCGTCTCCACCGCCGGTTCGGCAACGACGGTGCCGGTGGCGAGCCTCGCCCGGGCCTGGCGGGGAGGAGCGTGAGCATGCTGTCACCACGGGCGATGATCCTGCGAGCACCAGGTACCAACTGCGACCACGAGACGGCGCACGCCTTCGAGCGGGCCGGCGCGATCGCACGCCGCGTGCACGTGCACAGCCTGGCACAGAAGCCGTCACTCGCCGACGACTTTCAGATCCTCTGCATCCCCGGAGGCTTCTCCTACGGCGACGACATCGCCAGTGGGCGGATCTTCGCGCTCGAACTGAAGTCGCGGCTCGCCGAGAGCCTGGTGAAGTTCCGCGACCGCGGCGGGCTCATCCTCGGCATCTGCAACGGCTTCCAGGTGCTCCTGCAGACAGGACTGCTGCTGGCCGATCCGACCTCTGGTGCAGCCCGCGCGAGCCTCGCCCACAATACTTCCGGCATGTTCGTGGATCGCTGGGTGCATCTGCGGGCGGTGCCGGGACGCTGCGTGTTCCTGCAGGGAATGGATCGGTTCGAACTGCCGGTGGCCCACGGCGAGGGACGGTTCGTGACGCGGTCGCCAGAGGACTTCGCCGCGTTCGACGCCGCGGGGCAGCTGGTGCTGCGGTACGAGGCCGATGCGTCGGGCACCTCTTCGAACCCCAACGGCGCGATGGGGAATGTGGCTGGTGTGTGCGATGAGACGGGCCGCATCCTCGGACTGATGCCCCACCCCGAGCGATTCATCGATGCCGTCCAGCACCCCGCGTGGAACGGCCATCTCGATCCAGCGGCCGCCGGCGCCGGCCTGCCGCTCTTCGCGAACGCCGTCAAAGCGGTGTCGTAACGTCGTCCGACGGCCGGCGTTGACGCACCGGGCGAGCCTCCCTACCTTCCCCCCCTCGCCAGCCCCCTCTGCGGACCATCGGCGTCATGCTCGACCGCGCGATACGGAACGCCGCCGTCTGCCTCGCCCTGCTTACCGCGGGCGGGTGCCGCGCTGGCCTCTGGTCCGACGTGCCGTCGGAACAAGCGGCGACCGTGGCCTCGGATCGACCGCGCGCCGCGCCCAAAACGATTCCACTGGAGCTCGTCTTTGTCCGTCACGAAGAGCACGATCCCGTGCTGCGTGACGAACTCTGGAACCTGGCCGACGAGCAGGCGTTTGACGAACCGCTGCGGCGGAGGCTGCAGGCCAACGGTCTGCGGGCCGGCGTGGTCACGGCGCAGTTGCCGCCGCATCTCGCCGAGCGTTTTCTCCCGCCCGCCCTGGCGCCCGGGGAAAGCCTGCCGGCGGCGCTTCCGGACAATCCGGCGCTCGTTCGGCACGTGCTCCGGCTACTGCCCGGCCGTTCGAGCGACGTGATGGCGGCAGCGGGACTCGACGAGTTGGTGCTGCTCGAGCACGACGGCGACAGCATTCGGGGAAAGACCTACCGCGACGCGAGCGCGCTGTTCGCGCTGCGGGCCTGGCCTGCGGCTGACGGCAGGGTGCGACTGAATCTGTCGCCAACGATCAAGCACGGGCCCGTGGAGCGATCCTGGGTCGGCGAAGAGGGGATGTTTCGACTGGAGGCCGGCCAGCGCCGCGATGCCCTCGCCGGACTGTCGTTCGAGGCCACCGTACCGGTCGGCTCGATGATCATCGTGGGCTGCATCGGCGAGCCGGCCTCGATCGCTGGCGACGCCTTCTTTCGCGACCGCGCCGGCGCCAGATCGGGGCAGCGGCTGCTGGCCATCCGCCCGATGGTGCACGAGCAGAGCCTCGATCCGATGTTCGCCCCGACCGCTACGGCCAAACCCGAAGATCAATAGCGGCGTACTGGTGGCATCCGCGATGCGAATCCCCTCGCTGGTGATTCAAGACAGGCAATCTGCAAAAGCAGGCAAAGCGACACCGACCTGTCCCGGTCGTGAGTCTACGGTGTTCTGGCAAGCAGCGATCCCTGCTCGCTGCGGACTTTACGCACCCTGCCGGTGGTGTCGATGGCACCTGTTGGAAGAGCGTCGCCATCCCGACGAGGCAGCCAGAGGCATCGACGAAAGAAGACATCATGCGCACCGCCCAAACTCAACAGACTGCTCAGGCACGGTCCTACAGACCGCGGGCCATCACCGTCTTCGCAGCAGCGTTCGTCGCCGGCGCAGCGGCGGCTGTCGGTGTCAATCGCGCGCTCGATGTCCGGCTGGCGCAGTCGAAGCCGCGGGTGGAGAGCGAGGCGATCTTCGTGGCGCTGCGGTCGCTCCCCCAGGGGGCGGCTGTGACGGTATGGGACGTGGCCCTGCGGGAATGGCCGAAGGCAATGATGCCCTCCTCCGCCCTACGGGCGAGCGATACGTTCAGCGGCCACCTGCTGAAACATCCTCTCCGCGAAGGACAGCCCCTGCTGTCGATCCAGCTTGTGCCGGCCGGACTGGGCACGCAGCCCGCGGCAACGCCGCCGACGATCCCACCGCCAGCGTCGTATACCCAAGCCGGCACGCCGGTGGTGCCTGCTGCCGAGGGTGATCTCTGGTCGCCGGCAGCGCCGGTGACGGCCCAGCCTTATGCTCCGGCGCAACAACCAGCTCCCGAGGTCGCCGCGCCAGTCGCTTCTCAGGGTGTTTCCCCGGTCGTCGTGCATCCGACGGAGACGATTCCGCCAGCGACATCCGTCGCCGTGGCACCAGTCGCAGCACCCGCTCAGGAGCAGACCGTAGCGCAGATCCCGGCGCCGGAAACCGTTCCACAACCGGAGCCTGTGGCCCCGGCAGAACCGGTGGCAACCGAACCGCTGCCGACCGCAATCGTTGCGGCCACTGACGGACCGGCGATGACCGACGTCACCGGGACAGCCCCGAACGTCACGGCCCCGGACAGCCCGGCCGCGCCGGACAGCACGCCCGCCCCGGGTGACGGCGTTGCCGCGACAGCGGAGACCACCGCCGCACCAGTCACGGTGCCGCAACCGCAGACAGGGGATCCCGAGCCAATCATGACAACCGATGTCGTTGCCCCGCCGGCAACGGCCGCGGCTGGCGACACACCTGAACCGGTCGTCGCGACGCCGACTGCGGCCATGGCAACGCCGCCGATCGCCGCGGCTGCTCCGACACCCGTAGCCGCTCCGACACCCGCCGCCCCACCGGCCACGAGCCCACGGCCCACCTACTCACGGTTTCTCGTCGTTCCGGAGAGCATCGCGGTGCAGGCCGACGCTTCCTTTGCGGCGCGGCCAGTTGCCCCGCAGCAGCCTGCCACGGCACAGACGCCCACCGGGCAGCAGGCCACCTCGCGATCAGGACCGGAAGCCCCCAAGTTGCTGCCCTCGACCACGACGGCCGATCGCGGTGGCCAGACGCGGCCGCAGACCGGACCACAGGGCAGGCCGCCCCAACGCCACGGACGCCAGGCTCAACCTGCCAGCCCGGGAACGCCGGCCAACACGGTGCCGCAGCCCCGGCTGGGCTCGGCGATGTTTCCGAATCTGTCGGCGGGCATCGAAGCCATCGAGGGCCGCATCAGGGGAGAGCAGTCGGCACAGGATCCGGCACCGCGGCAGGCTCCGAGCGCGGCCCAGACGCGGCCGCTCACGGCTCGATGACGATCTTGCCCGCCAGACTGCCCGACTTGTGAATCGTGGCGGCCTCCTGCACTGCATGGGCTTCGGCCACGCGGTCCAACGGCAAGACCCTGTCGATCAGCGGCCGCAATCGGCCGGCCGCCATCCAGCGATTGATGTCCGCGGCAGCTGCGGCCTGCCGCTGGGCGGTAGCCTTGAACATCACGAAGCCGTGGAGGCTGCAGCCCTTCACGTAGAACGGCCCCACCGGAAAGGCTGGCCGTGCATCCCTGCCGGCCATGATCACCATGCGACCGCCTTCGCCGAGCATCGCCACAGCCTGATCGAAGTCTGGCTCCCGCAGCGTCTCCCAGTAGACGTCTACTCCCTCCGGTGCGGCTGCCCGCACCGCATCGATGAGATCGCTGCGATGGTAGTCGAGCACGACATCCGCCCCGAGGTCACGAACCAGCTCGCACCTCGCGGCCGAGCCCGCCGAGGCGATGACGCGTGCCCCGAGAGCCTTGGCGATCTGCACGACGGCCGACCCGACACCGCCGGAACCACCATTGACGAAGATCGTCTCGCCGGCGGTGAGCATGCAGTTGTCGACGAGCCCCAGGTGGGCGGTGATCGCCACGAGCGCGACCGCGGCAGCATCACGATCGGAGACCGAATCGGGGGTGCGATAGAGCCAGCGTTCATCGACCGACGCCAGTTCGGCGCAGGTGCCCTGGCGGCCAAGCAGTCCCTGGTTTGATCCCCACACCCGCATGCCGGGCCGCAGGATATCCACGTCCGCCCCGACGGCCACGACCTCGCCGGCCAGATCGCAGCCGACGACGAAAGGAAAGGGGAGCGGCATGGCCACGGTGCCCGCCCGCACGTAGGTGTCGATCGGATTGACGGCAGACGCCCCGACCCGCACGAGCACATCGCGTGGTCCAGGCACCGGATCGGGAAGCGGGCCGACACGGATCGAGTCGGGGCCGCCGGTCTGCGTGATGTATGCGGCCTTCATGCTGTCGTCAGTTGCGTTTGCCGGAGGCGAGTGCGGAGAATCCGGCAACAGCAGCAGCCACCGCGCCCAGACCTCCGAGAGCGTAGAGCGCCCAGGCAACACCCTGCGCGAAGCGGGCTCGCCGCTGGAGGTCGACCTCGCCCCGCATCGGTCTGCGTTCGACGGACGACTGCGCGTAGTCCTGGAGCGAGCGATAGAGCGCCGCGTCATCGCCGGACTCGACGCTGGCGCGGATCAACGCCACATCGAATGCCGCCTTGGGCGTTGTTCCCACGACCGCGGCGGTCCCCCAGGCCAGCGCCGCACAGATCACTCCCGCCAGGGCCACCGCCTGCGGCATTCCCCACCGTCGCGACGGCCCGACGGTCGCCTGCGTTTTGATCCGCAGTTGGTTCAAATCCCGGAACTTGGGCACCTCGTTCCGTCGGCCGCAGGATGGACAGTCCACCTGTCCCCCGGCCTGCCCCGCCACCACATCGATCTCGGAGGCGCAGCCCGCGCAGGGCAGCAAAAACGTTTTCTTTTCGCCGTTCATGAACTGGTTTCCGAAGCGGGCCCGAGTCGACCCACGCACGCAGAGCTTCTCCCGCCGGCTTCTTTTACCATTTCAGTCCTTCAGACTCGAAGTCTCGGCTCTTTTCATCGAAAAATTTACTGGCTTTTCTCATCCGACAGGGGCATAATCTTGAGCCCTCCAGAGACCCAGACCATGAGACCGCATCCCGCCAAAGGCCCCGGAATATCACCCCATCCAGCCCATCTTGTCGGCGGATGCGTGGTGGCCGCGGATCGCCTCTCGGGCGGAGATTTGGGAACTGGGTTGGAGGGCGGGTTTGGCTGCCGGTTTGCCTGTGGAAATGTTGGTGGAATGCAGACCTCGGCGGGCCGCCCGACCGCGGATTTCCGCCCGCTGGATTTCCGCGGCACTTGAATCAGACTCGCGACACGCCGAATGATGCATCGGGTGTTTGAACGCACTCTTTGCTGACCGATTGCTGACTCGTCACCGACTGCCTGCCTGCCTGCCTGCCTGAAGGATTCTTGCCTGAAGATCGAAGATCGATCCACGAAGGAGCTTTGCCTTGTACGACTCGCTGCTGGATGAACTCGATGACGATGTTGTCTCCAATCCCCAAGAGGTTGAGGAGCTCGCCGACAAGGTCGTCGACGCCGAAGAGGCCGACGCCGACCTGCTCGTCGACGATGCCGACGCTGCCGTGATTCCCGACGCCGACATCGAGGCGGAAGCGGACACGGAGATCGAGGCGAGCGGCGAAGGAGACGATGTTCTCATCGAGCAGGTTGAGAACTGGTCGGATGATCCCGTGCGGATGTACCTGACCCAGATGGGCGAGATCCCGCTGCTGACCCGCGCCCAGGAGATCTACCTCGCCCGTCAGATTGAGACCACACGGGCTCAGTTCCGCGCCAAGCTGCTTGAGTGCGAATACGTCTGCCAGCAGGCGTTCAAGGTGCTCTCCCGTGTCCATCGCGGCGAATTGCCCTTCGACCGCACGGTGCAGGTGTCGGTCACCGACCGCCTCGAGAAGGATCAGATCCTCGGCCGGCTGCCGCACAACCTGCGGACGCTCGAGGTGCTGCTCCGGCAGAACCGCGCTGACTACCGGATCTCGCTCTCGAAGAAGCGGAAGATGGCGGAACGCCGCGAGGCGTGGGCTCGACTCGGCCACCGTCGTCGCCGCTGCGTGCGACTGATCGAGGAATTGGGCCTGCGGACCCAGCGGATCGAGACCATGATCCCCACGCTCGACAACTTCGTCGTGCGACTGAAGGAGCTGCGCAGCAAGATCGAGGCCCACCGCCGCACGAAGCAGCCGCCGGCCGGCCGGCAGAAGCTCGTCGATGAATACCGTGCCATCCTCAAGGCCTGTCAGGAAACGCCCCGCAGCCTCAAGCGGCGGATGGACCAGATTCGCGACATCTACGCCCGCTACCAGAAGGCGAAGCGGGGCCTGTCGGAGGGCAACCTCCGACTCGTGGTGTCGATCGCCAAGAAATACCGCAACCGCGGGCTGTCGTTCCTCGACCTCATCCAGGAAGGCAATGCCGGCCTGATGCGGGCGGTGGACAAGTTCGAATACCGCCGCGGCTTCAAGTTCTGCACCTACGCCACCTGGTGGATTCGGCAGGCGATCACCCGCGCGGTGGCCGACCAGAGCCGCACGATCCGCATCCCGGTGCACATGGTGGAAACGATGTCCCGCGTGCGGAACGTCGCCCGTCAGTTGCTCCAGGAATACGGCCGCGAGCCGACGATCGAGGAGATCGCCGCCCGGGCCGGCACGCCGGTGGACGAGACGCGTCGCGTGACGGCGATGAGCCGCTACCCGATCAGCCTCGACCGCCCGGTGGGCAACAGCGAGGACAGCCACTTCGGCGACCTGCTGCCCGACACCGGCGCCGAGAATCCGGCCGTGGGTGCCGCTCAGGAGATGCTCCGCAACCGGATCGCGAAGGTTCTGAAGTCGCTTTCCTACCGCGAGCGGGAGATCATCAAGCTGCGGTATGGCCTGGGCGACGGCTACAGCTACACGCTCGAAGAGGTGGGCCACATCTTCAAGGTGACGCGTGAGCGGATCCGGCAGATCGAGGCCAAGGCCGTCCGCAAGCTGCAGGCTCCCGCCCGCAGCGAGGAACTCTCAGGCTTTCTGGATTGATCGCCTCCACGATTGAACGGCCGCAGGGCCAGAAGGGCTGTTTGACGGACTGATTGAAGGACCGCTTCTGATGAGCCTCCTGCAAATGTCCCGACAGTTCCTTCTGGTCGGTGCGACGGCTGCAATGTCGTGCCTGATCCCGCTCACACTCCTCCGCGCGGACGTCGCCCGCGAGGCAGCCGACCCGATCCTCCGACTCGACCTTCCGGGCCACACTGGAGAGGTGCGTGCGCTCGCGTTCGCTGCCGATTCATCACAGCTGATCTCGGGCGGTCGCGACAAAGTCGCCATCGTCTGGACGTTGGACGGGAACGAGGTCGATGCAGGTGGTGACCAGAATCGGGCCACGCGCAACATTGCCAAGCGCAGACTCAAGGAACGCTCACTGCGGTGGCAGGTGGCTCGTGGCACCCGCGGCGCGATCCAGGCAATCGCCGTATCGCGAGGACCTGCACCGAGCCTCGTAGCCATCGCGGGAAGCGGCGCGATGGGAAGCACCGGCGAGATCCTCCTGCTCGATGCCGTGGAGGGCACGCTCGTGAAAACGCTGGGGGGCGGTGATCGCGTCGGACACCGTCAGAGCGTTGCGTCCCTCGATTTCACCTCCGACGGGAGCTGGCTTGTCTCCCAGGATCTCGATGGACAAGTCTTTGCCTGGAAGCGTGCCGATGCATGGAAGCCGGTGGAGCTGGCGGGGCGCGAAGAGTCGCGACTGGGAGCCGCCGGTGCGGCCGCTCTGCGAAGGCTGCCACCCGTGCGCCCGCTGGTCGCAATCGGTGCCGATCGGGTCGCATTCCCCACCCTCGTATCGGCCGCTGAAGCCGCCACCCCGGTCTGGCGAATTCAGATCGTGCCGCTCGGCGAACCGGCCGGACAGAAGGAGGTGCTGCCGACGGACCACACAGGACTGGTAACCGCGATGTCGGTCGCCCCCGACGGGAGCCAACTCGTGTCCGCCGACCTTTTCGGCCGCATCCACCTGCTTCAGATCGGCAAGAACGCCCAGCCGGTGAGTTGGGAGGTCGCTCCGGTCGCCGAGTCGCTGGCATTCCTGCCCGATGCGAAGCATGTCGCGATGGGCATCGCGGGGGGTGCAGGAGAGTCGCCGCGGCTGGAGATCTGGGAGACATCGCCACCTCGCCGGATCATTTCCCGGCCAATGCCCTCGGCCGTCCGCGCGGTGAAGGCCAGCCTGGACGGCACCTGGCTGGCCTGGAGTGGTGCGGAGCGCCAGGCGGTGACCGTCGAACCCGTCGCCGCCATGCTCGCGGCGGCCGGAGAAGCGGCTGGAGCACGGCGACTTCGTCTGGGAGGGGTGGCACAGAACATCACGCGGGTGGCATTCTCGACGGCGGCCGCCGACGCCCGTCCCCCGGAGCCAGGTGCGGGCGGAAATGGCGAGGGTTCGGGGTCTGGTCAGCGCAATGTGTTTCGCCGCAAGAAACAGCAACAGCCGGATGGCGAACCGCCTCAGTCGAGCCCGCAGCGGCTCGCGATCTCGACGGCGACGCGGCCTGAAGGCCGGAAGCCTGCACTCGAGTCGGCATTCAGCATCACGTCGTTGGCCCGCAACCAGGTCGGAGCCGATGCCGATTGGGCGGCCTCGGAAGGTCAGCCGGGCCCGTGGTCGATCCGCCGGGCGGCCGATGCAGACACACCACGGGGCGTGGAACGCTGGGCACTCGCCCGGCAGAATCAACCAGCGGGCCTGATCGATCTGGCGCTGGACTGGCAGGGACGGGCGGGAGCGGGAGGGACCGCGGTCGTCTGGCTGAAGCGGCCCGCCGATGCGGAACCATG
>JBIIOL010000428.1:0-3697 GCA_044336965.1 Pirellulales bacterium
TGTGCTTCAGCCCGGCGCTGGAACCGACCATCCGCCATTCCTCCCCCAGCCTCCGACGCAGTTGCTCGTTCTCGTCGGCCGAGCGGGCCAGCCGCGACGACAGCACCTCGCGGGCGGCGAGGTTGTCGATCGCCAGGCCGAGTGCGTCGCAGACAGCCATCACGAATTCGAGGTCATCGGGCGTGGCCTCACGCTGCTGAGTATCCGCCTCGAGGTGGAGCACCCCTGCGGCATGGCCGCCGAGGCGGATAGGAGCCGAGATGGTCGCCACCCGCCCGCCGCCCTGTGCTGCTGCACACGCCAGCACGGCCTCGTCGGTTCCGAGGACTGCCGAGATCACGCCTGGAGGAACGGACGACTTTGACCACGTGGCCGGCATCGCGACGGCCTGCGTCAACTCGACCGCATCCCTCCGCGCCGGCCCCGACTGCTCGCCGATATGCTCGGGAAGCAGGACGACACCGCGGGCTGCCCCGGCCCCCTGCGCCGCCGTCTCCAGTGCCAGCGATGCCACCGCCTTGAGGTCATTCGCCCTTCCCAGCGAGAACGCCAGTCGGCAGAGTTCGGCGGCGGCGCGACCGACGCGGGGCGCGGTTCCCGCAGCCTCACGGATGTCTTCGAGCAACCGGCTCTTGGCACGGCGATGCGTGATCGAGGCATGCCACGCCTCGACTTCGGCCGGCATCTCTCCGGTTGTCGTGCCGCCGAGGACGTCGGCTTCGTCGTTCGCGTCGGCAGGTGGTTCCCCGTCGCAGGCGACGATCTCGACTCGGCCGATGGCCACGATGTCCCCCGGAACCAGCACACGGTCGGCGGCGAGCGGCTCACCACCGACCAGCGTGCCGTTACGGCTGTTGAGATCCCGGATAGACCACCCTGACGGAGCGTTGAAGATCTCGGCATGAAATCGGCTGGCCTGTTCGTCGTGAAGCACCACGCGATTGGCGGGAGCACGGCCGAGCGTCACGCGTTCGCCGGGCAGGAGCGGCACCACCGACTGGCCGGAGACCGGATCGCGGACGAGCAGAAAGGTGGTGGGGACGGAAGCCATGACGAGTCTCGTTTCTCACCGCATCATGACTCAGCGGCGGCCGTTTTGGGAGGGCCACGAGGCGAGCCAACGGCGGCCAGCCGCTCCGAGACCGGCGGGGAAGGGCAAAAAATGGACTCTTGTCGGCAGAAAACGGGTTTGCTGCAACCGGCCCTCTGCGACTAGCATCCCGTCCGTAACTGCCCTTCCGCCAGCCCCCCGCCGGGAGGCCTCGACATGATTGCCAAGCCGGCCTGTCATGCTTGGCCTGACATGAAAGGTTGCCCATGAATAGCGGCATCGAATTCCGGTCACGAACTGTCCATGTCTCCGGCCGCCGATTGGCAGCGTGGAAAGTCTGCGCCGTCCTCCTGCTCGCCCTGGCATGTCAGGGCAATGCCCATGCTCAGGGCTTTGGCGGTGGCGGGGGCGGCATGGGGGGCGGCTTCGGCTTTGGCGGTGCGGTGGGCGGCATCTCGATCGATGCCGACGGCATCGTGCGAAACCTCGATCCCCACGCAATCGAGTCACTGGCCAAGGAGCGTCGCCAGATGTTGGCCGGAGACGCAGCCGACCGCGGCCCGGCGGCGAAACTCCGCAAGGTGTCGCTCGCGAAGATCATCGCAGCCGTGAAGGCGTCCGCCGCCGGCCGGCCGCTGCCGCCCGACGTGCTCTTCCTCGGCGGCCTCGAACGGATCACGCACGTGTTCGTCGACACGGAAGGCCACGACATCGTTCTTGCCGGTCCGGCAGATGCGCTGACGGTCGACGCGTCCGGCAATGTCGTTGGCGCCAGGAGCGGCAGGCCGCTCCTGCAACTGGAAGATCTGGTCGTCGCCATGCGATCCATCGATGCGGCTCGTGCGGGCGGCATCAAGTGCTCGATCGACCCGACGGCAGAGGGCGTCGTCAGGCTGAAGGCACTCTTGCGCACACAGAAGATGATCGGTCCGAACCCCGACGCCACGCTCGTGGCCATGCAGAACGCCATGGGTCCCCAGCAGGTGACGGTGGGTGGCGTGCCCGGCGACAGCCGCTTTGCCCGCGTGCTGGTCGCGGCCGACTACCACTTGAAGCGGGTTGGCATGGGTTTGGAGCCATCGGGCACTCCTGAGCTTCCCAGCTACCTCTCGATGGCGACGCCAAATTCGGCCTCGTCGACGACGCTTCCCCGTTTCTGGCTGGAAGCGGATTACGAGCCGATCTCGCGGGATCCTGATGAACTCGCCTGGCGGATCAACGGACGACGGATGAAGTGCCTGACCGAAAACGACATCTTCGACGCGAACGGGGCCCGCACGGCGAACGCCGCCGTGGACCCTGCCGCGAAGAGGTGGTGTGACCTCATGACCAAGAACTACGACCGAGTCGCCGGCAAACAGCCGGCATTCGCAGAGTTGGTCAACTGCGTCGATCTGGGGGTGGTGGCGGCACTTGTGCACGGTCGGCAGTTGGCGGAACGGGCAGAACTCGACCTGACACCGCTCCTCGAGGCACAGGCGTTGCCGTTGCCCTCCTATGCTGTGCCCAAGAGCCTGCCAACGGTGGCCCATGGCATCAAAAAGGGCAGTCGTTGGGTGGTGAGCGCCTCGGGCGGCGTGCTCTTTCAGCCCTGGAGCTTCGCGGCCAACTCGGTCGACTCGACCGACATGGCGGAGTCGCGCACGGTGGCACTGGCCGCGCGTCCCGCGGACGGCTGGTGGTGGGACTGACGCTGGGGGCTTTTATGGGACCGGGAAACATCCGTGAGGGGCATGGGCAGCCCCGAACCGTTGCCGGCACGAGAGATCTGTCTCGCGATCCGGCGCGGCCCACTCGATCGTCGCCAGTGGCCCGGCGGCGACGGGGAAGTGCTCGTCCACCCAGCCCGCTCGAGCCAGCGATGCCAGGGGGTCGCCGTTGTCAGGGCAGGGGGGAGGCGGCACGCTCTTCGCCAAGAGGAGGCTGCCGCCGTGTTCGACCGCCACTCGCGCCGCGATCGCATCGCTCGTCACATGCCAGCCGACCGGCAGAGTCGTTGCCCGCGATCCCACCGCCAACCATGCCGGCACGTCGAGCACCGCGACGCCCGCGGTCGCTAAAGGCGCCGCTGCCAAGGGCACGTTCACACGAGCAGCCACCAGCTGCGCCGTCAGTCGCATCGTGTCGATGGCCAGCTCATGCATGAGCTGCGGCGATTGCGGCACGGCGCGGTCGAGCAGGCGGAGCCCGTCCACCACGGCGCCCCCTCCCACCACGAGGCAGCAGGCCCCTGGACCACAGGCCGCCATCAGCGGCAGGAGCAGCGTGGGCCAGTCTGGCCGTGAGAGCAGGCTGCCTCCGACCTTGAGCACCACGGGGCCGGCCGCGGACGCGGCGGGCAGATTTCCATCACCGCGATCACGCAGAATTCCGATTCTCCATCCATGTGCGGACATTGCCCGGCCGATCCGTCGAGAGTCGCCGCTCATGCGAGCCTCCCCTGTGCGATGAGCGCGAGGCTGTGTGCGGGGGCCGCACGCGACAGGTCGCCTCCCAGCAGTTCCGGCAGCGACACGAGTTCAGCCTCCCAGCCAACCAGGGCGAGCGCCCGTCGGGCCAGGCACTCACCGTGACCGGAAAGCACGATCGACCGCGGCTGCCAGCCGCAGGAGGCCGCTACGCGGCGGATCGCCCGCGCGACCAGCA
>JBIIOL010000429.1:0-3690 GCA_044336965.1 Pirellulales bacterium
CCTGGATCTTTGGCATCGAGACAAGACCTCAGGCGGTCGTGCCGTCGCTGGTGTCGCTGGCACTGGTATCGATCGTCGCCGTGATCGTGCTGCTCAACAGGATCGACGCTCCCACCAGGGCGTGAATCGCTCAGGGACAGAATCCCCGGCGTTCGCCCCCATCCTCGCTCTCGCCTCATCTAAAACGTCCATGCTCTCCCTCACACACGTCACGAAGGTCTTCGGGTCGGTGATCGGCGTCAACGACGTGACGGTGGAGTTGGGGAGCGGTGCCCACGGTCTTCTCGGCCCCAATGGTGCCGGCAAGACAACGCTCCTGGGACTCATCACCGGCCAGTTGCGGCCCACCATGGGGCAGGTGCGCGTGTTTGGCGAACGGCCCTTTGCCAATCCGCGGGTGTTGCGGCGGATCGGTTTCTGTCCTGCCGCTGACCTCCTGGAACGGCGGGCGACACCACGAGAGTGGGTTCGTTATCTCGTGCGGCTGTCCGGCTTCGGACGTGATGCCGCGGCCGAGCGGGCTGATCGGGAACTCGACCGTGTGGGCTTGGGCGAGGCGATGGACCGGCCGCTCTCGACCCTTTCCAAGGGGCTGCGCCAGCGGGCGAAGTTGGCGGGCGCCATGGCGCATGACCCCGATCTCCTCGTGCTCGACGAGCCCTTCGACGGACTCGATCCGGTGGCCCGGCACGACCTTGTCGGTCTCGTGCGGCACTGGGCTGTGTCGGCTGATGCCGTGGCAGGCAGGCCGCGCACGCTGATCGTGGCCAGCCACCTGCTCCACGAGGTGGAGGCACTGCACGCGGGGTTGGCCGTCATATTGGGCGGCCGTCTCGTCGCCAGCGGTACGGCCGGCGAGATCCGAGACATGGTGGATGCCATGCCGTCGGAGGTTCGCATTCGGTGCGATGCCCCCCGGCGGCTCGCGGAGGCGGTGTGTGCGACGCCCGGCGCGGAGAGCGTGCGGTTCGAAGGGGAGGATCTGCTCGTGGTGGCCACACGGCAGCCGCGGGTGTTGGCCGAACGGATCGCGCACGTTGCGGTCGAGGATCGGTTCGCCATCGTGGAGGTGGCGGCCGGCGACCGGTCGCTCGAGGGCATCTTCGGCCGCCTCGTGCGGCTTCATCGTGGGGTGGGATCATGAGCGTTCCTCTTTCGGGACACACAGATGTTTCGGGACACACAGATGGTTCGGAACAGGCAAATGAACCGCTCCGGTACTCCCTGCTCGGTTCGACGTTGGCGGTCGCGGGCTTTCAGATCGGGCGGCTGATCTCGCGCCATCGGCTCCTGCTGGCGGGGCTCGGCGTGATCTTTCCCGCAGCGGTGATGATGGCGGTGCGGCGGACCGCGGCGGAGGGCCTCGACCGCGACCTCGCCGTCACCATGATCTATGCGCTCGTGCCGGAGGCGGTCTGCATGCTCGGCCTGCTCGTCACGATGTGTCCTGTGGTGGCCGACGAACTGGAACGTGGCACCTGGATCCATATCTCGGTCCGGCCTGGCGGTCGGCGGGCACTGCTCCTGGGAACCTATCTGGCGGCCGTGACCTGGACGAGCATCGTGGCCATCCTCGCGGCGTGCCTCGCGGTGCTGGTGGCACGCGTGCCGCAGCCGCTGCCGCTGATCGGCATGCTGACGGTGCTCGTGGTGCTTTCGACGCTGGGGCGTGCGGCGCTCTTTGCCCTGCCCGCCGTGATCCTGCCGAAGCGGGCGCTCGTGGCGAGCGTGGCGGTGGCGCTCATGGTCGAGTATCTGGCGGGATTCATTCCCGCGGTCGTCAATCAGGCAACGGTGAGCCTGCGGCTGCGGAGCCTGCTGGTCGAGTGGATGGGCTGGCGGCAGAAGTTGCCGGTGGAGATGCAACTGCTCATCGATCCGCAGCCGGCCTGGGTGCAGATCGTGGCGGTCGTCTGCCTGGCGGCGGTGCTCCTCGTGGCCGCGGCAAAGATCCTCGACTACCGGCAGTTTCCCCCGAGCGTTGAGATTTGAGATGAGAATGTGGGAGTGGGTCGCATGATTGAAGTGGTCGATCTCGTGAAGCACTATCGGGCCAGCGACGGCAGCGTCGTGCGGGCCGTGGATGGTGTTTCCCTCTCCGTGGCGCCTGGTGAGATGGTCGGCCTCCTGGGTGCCAATGGCGCCGGCAAGACGACCACGTTGCGAGTGCTGGCCACGCTGCTCAAGCCCACGTCCGGCACGGCGCGGGTGGGCGGCTGTGACGTGGTGACCGATCCGCTTGGAGCGAGGCGGCGGCTGGGCTACGTGTCGGCGACGACGGGTGTGCCCGATCGGCTCACGGCTCGCGAGATCATGCGGTCCTATGGCCGGCTCCATGGCCTCGACGACGTTCCGCTCGCGGGGCGAATCGACCACATCGTGCATGCGATTGGTCTGGCGGACTTCGTCGACCGTCCGGCCGGCCGACTCTCGTCGGGGCAGCGGCAGCGTGTCTCACTGGCCCGGGCGCTCGTGCATGATCCTCCAGCGCTCGTGCTCGACGAACCGACGAATGCCCTCGACGTCGTGGGTGCACGTGATCTGCTCCATCTGCTCGACAACCTCCGCGCCGATGCGCGGGCGATCCTGCTCTCCACGCACCGGCTTCACGAGATCGAGCACCGCTGCGACCGCTTCGTGATCATCGACGACGGCCGCATCGTGGCGCAGGGAAAACCGGCGGAGATCCTCGGGCCCCACGCGAGCCTCGAAGAGGCATTTTTTGCGGCGATCGCCGCGGGGGCGGCGTCATGATCGCCCCTGACGAGCGCAGGCCGTCCGGCAGTCAGGAAATCGGTGGCCTCCGCGCCAGGGCACGGCTGGCCCTGGCCCGTCGCGACCTCCTCGAATTCATCCGCGACCGCCGCACGCTCTTCGTCACGCTCCTGTTGCCGATGGCGATGTATCCCATCCTCGCGCTGTCGAGCGCCCTGGGGGTGCGGACGGCGCTTTCCGACATCGATTCCCGGGCCGCGCCCACGAACCTGGCCGTGGTGCTGTCCGGATCAACCTGGGATGCGCAGGCGTTTGCGTCACGCGTGGACGCACTGCCCAGACCGAAGGAAGGGCCGGCCAATCGCGACTGGCCGGCCTCGATCTCGTTCGGATTCGCCACCGTCGCACAGGCGAGGGAGGCCGTCGACGCCGGTCATGCCGACCTGTGGATCGATGTGCCCAAGCAGGTGACCGACGTGCTCGATGGCGTCGGCACCCTGTCGATCGAGGCGCATGGGTCTGAAACGTCGGTCTTGCCACCGCGGGTGCGTGAGCAGTTCAGCGCCGTGATGAGGAGCCTGGCCGACGAGGCCCGACTGCGGCGGATCGAGCGGGCAGGTCTGCCGGACAGCCTGCTTGATCCGGTTGCCATCCGTTTCATCGGGAAAGCCGATCCCCCCGGTACGATTTCCACGCGGAGCATCCTGCCGACCGTGGCGGGGGGTGTCTTCGTGCTGCTGTCCGTGCTGACGATGACCGGCGCGTTCTACCCGGCCATCGATGCGATTGCCGGCGAAAAGGAACGTGGCACGATCGAGACACTCCTGATCGCACCCTGTGCGGCGATCGACATCGTGGCGGGAAAGTTTTTCGCCGTCTGGGCGGTGGCCCTGGCAACGCTCGTGGCCAACGTCGTCTCGATCGCCCTCACGACGGCCGTGTCGCTCCGCTTTCTGCCGCAGGGTGAGAAACTCA
>JBIIOL010000430.1:0-3688 GCA_044336965.1 Pirellulales bacterium
CCGGCTGGCTCGAAGCGTCTTCTGGCAGCCCGTCAGTGTGCATCGGTGTCCATCCTTCACCGACCCCCGATATAGTAATCGGCTGCCGCCGTCGTTCCCGCGAAAACCATACTGAAATCGTAGACACATCGCGGTCTGCTGTCGACTCTCACCGCCCCGGATCGTGCATGAGCCTCGATCGCTATCTCGCCGCCGCCTGCCAGCTCGACCGCCCCAACCCGGCGGACCGTTCGGGCATCACCGCCGGCGTCGACCACCAGCTCGCCATGATCGAGCGGGCGGTCGTCGGCTACCGGCCATTCGGCGACGTGCGGCTGGTGGTGTTTCCCGAGTTCAGCCACGCGGCGCCGATCTACGAAACGGTCGCGGAGATCCACGACCGCCTGGCGGTGCCGATCCCCAACGAACACACCGACCGCTACCACGCGGCGGCCCGCGACCACGGCGTGTTCATCCAGACCGGCACGTTCCTGGAATGCGACCCGGCATATCCGGGGCACGTCTTCAACACGACCTGCCTGATCGGCCCCGACGGCCTGCTCACGAAATACCGCAAGGTGAATCCGTGGCTGCCGTGGGAACTGCACACGAGCCCGCACGATCTTCCCGGCTACCGTGAACCGCTCTTTCCGGTGGCCGACACCGAGATCGGCAGGCTCGGCGCGGCGATCTGCTACGACTGGCTCTTTCCCGAGAGCATCCGGCAGCTCGCCATCGGCGGCGCGGAGGTGCTGATCCGCGTGTCGGCCTACATGGACCCGTGGGGCGCGACGCCGCCGCTCGACTGGTGGACCGTCGTGAACCGCTGCCGCGCGATTGAGAACATCGCTTACGTCGTCGCCGCCAATCAGGCCGCCAGCGCCGCGCACTATCCGCCCTTCTCGTGGCCGGGCGGAAGCATGGCGGTCGATTTCGATGGCCGCATCCTCGCACAGGCCGATCCGGGCCCCGGTGAAAAGATCGTGGTGGCGCCGATCGACCTGGCCGCCCTCCGCGCCGCCCGCGACCGCCGCACCGGCCACCAGATGCTGGCCCACCTGAGGACGGAGACCGCGCCGCTGCCGCAGCTCTTTCGCCAGCAGACGGTTTCCTACGACAGCGTGCCCACCTACGCGGGCAACGAACAGGCCACGGCTGCGGCCCGCGCGAGCCTCGATCACGAGCAGCGGAGGAGGCGATCATGACCCGCCCCGACGGCCCGCGACGCATCACTGATCATTCGCCACATTCGCCCCATGCGTCAAGAACCCCCACGCCCACGTTCGTGATCGCCGTGATCGGCGCGGCCGCCTCGCTCGGCCTGCTCGGCTGGGCGCTCGTCACCAGCCGGCCGCCCGCAGAGCAACACGTGGCTGTTGGCCACGCTGCCAGCAGCCGCAGCAGCACAGACATTCCCGAGGCCGCCGTGGATGCAACCAACCGCGGCGTCGGCCTGATGGAGCAGTTCAGCTTCGACGCGGCGGCGCAGGAATTTGCCCGCGCCCGCACGGCCGCCCCCGACTGGCTCCCCGCCCGGATCAACCATGCGATCGCCCTGCTCAACACGGCCACCGATCCCAACCTCGACGCCGCCCGCGACGAACTGGCCGCCGTCCTCCGCGACCATCCGAACGATCCCCACGCGCACTTCTGCCAGGGCATCATCGCGTTGCACCGCAACGAGCTCGACGTCGCAGAGCCTCACTTCGAGGCCGTCACGAAGATCGATCCGCACGACGCCTCCGGCTGGTATCACCTCGGCATGTCGCTGCCACCCGGCTCCGACGAGGCCACCCGCTGCTTCGAGGAGGCCCGCCGGCTGAACCCCAATCTGGCCGCGGCGATGCACGGTCTGGCGATGAACCTCCGCCGCAGTGATCCCACGCGGTCGCAGCAACTGCTCGCCGACCAGCAGGCGCTGCTCGACGTGGAGTGGGATGAGCCGCTGCGGATCCGCTACGCCGAGATGGGCAGGTATGGCGAGGTGATCGCAGCGACCGACCGACCGCACGCGACTCGAACCGCGACAGCGGGCGGGCAGACAGCACCAGTGCTGCCGCAGTTTGGTCCGCCCGCGGCGATCGGCCCGCTGCAATCAGTTGCCGCCGCGACTGACGCCGCACTCGCCCGGCTCGAAGCCACGTTTGGCGCGACGGTGGTGCCGCTGGATGCCGACGGCGACGACCGCCTCGACCTGCTCCTGCTCGCCGGCGGCAGGCCACTCCTTTATATGGATCGTGCCGCCGACGGCGGCCCTCCGCGGTTCGAAGAGGCCGCCGCTGCGGCCGGCCTCCCCAGCAAGGCAGACACTGGCGCAATCGCCGTGGGCGACTTCGACAACGACGGCCGGCACGATCTCGCGATGGCCTCCGTTCGCGCAGCAGGGGCGGTCACCCTACTCCGCAGTCTCGACGGTGGCCGGTTTGCCGACGTCACACAGTCGGCCGGACTGGCCGGCATCACCGGTCCTGCCGCGGGCATGGCCTGGGTCGATCTCGATCAGGATGGCGACCTCGATCTGCTCGTCGCCCGCGCCGCTGTCGCAGGGGGCACCGCGGTGCTACTCAACACCAGCACGGCGCCGCTGGCCGAAGCAGGCAAGCCGCCGCCGGCGCTTGAGCCAGCGTTTCGAGAGCAGGCGATCGCAGGGCTCACGGGCATCGCGGCCGACACGATCACAGTCAGCGATCTCGACAACGACCGCGATCCCGACATCGTGCTCATGTCAGGTGGCGAACCGCAGATCGCCTGGAACGACCGATTGCTCCGGTTTCACGCCGGCACGCTCCGCGATCTCCTGCCGGCAGACGCGGCGGTGCCGTCGGCCACGAGCGGCCTCGTGCTCGACGCCGACCGCGACGGCTGGTTCGATATTTTCATGCTGGCGGCGAGCGAACCGCCGCGGTTGCTATCGCCATGGCCTGAATCGCAGCCGGCAACAGTGACCTCGCCGCCACTGGTACAGGCCGCGGCCGTCGACATCGACCTCGACGGCGCGACCGATATCGTGGGTCTGTCGAAGGCCGGCGACGCCGTGCTGCTGATCAATCGTGGCGGCCGGCTCGAAGCCGTGCCTGATGCGTTTGAGTCGCCTTCCTCAGCGCCTTCCTCGTCGCCTACCAGCAGCGACCTTCTAGCCGCGTTGCCAGCCGACATCGACGGCGATGGCCAGTCCGATCTGGTCACGCTGTCGCGATCGCGGGGTCTCGAGTGGCGGCGGAATCTTGGCAACGGCAACCGGGCCGTGCGGCTGGTGGTGAGCGGCCGCCGGGAACGGTCGGCCAGTCTGCGAACGAATGCCGATGGCGTGGCCACCCGCGTGGCGGCGCTCGCCGGTCCGACCGTCGCCGTCATGGAAAACACGACGCTCTCGGCCTCGTTGGGTCAGCCGCGACTGCCGGTCGTGCTCGGGCTGGGCCCGGCCGCGCGGGCCGACGTGGTGCGGATCCGCTGGCCCGATGGCGTGCCCCAGGCGGAGCTCGACGTCGCCGCGGGAAAGCTCGTGCGGATCGAGGAGACGAGCCGCAAGACGACTTCGTGCCCTGTGCTCTTCGCCTGGGATGGCAAGAGCTATGCCTTCGTCACCGACCTGCTCGGCGCGGGTGTCACCGGCGAGATGCTGCCCGACGGCACCGCCCGCGTGCCGCGGCCCCACGAGAGCGTGCTGGTGCGGCCCGCCCCTGTTCCCGTAACCGAGCCTGATGGCAGC
>JBIIOL010000037.1:0-12535 GCA_044336965.1 Pirellulales bacterium
CCGGCAGGGCTGGTGCGAGGTTCCCTATGTCGCATGACCCGCCGATCCCGCCACCATTGCAGCGGGGATCATGGCGTTCGACACGGAGTGCGGCGTGCTGTATCTCGTGCCCGGAATCTCGCAAGGTGGCGCTGCTCCCGATGTGATGCGTGGCGAAGAGTCGCAGATCGTGGGCGCGATCGTCCGCGAGCCATGGCTGGCGAAGGAGTCGTTGCTCGTGCTGCCCGGCACGCACTGCAAGTGGGCGCGGATCCGAGACGGCCGCATCGTCGGGTTCACCACGTATCTGACCGGCGAGCTCTTCGCAATGCTTCGCGACCATTCGATCATCGGCCGGCCGGCACGCGATGCTGCCAAAGAAGCTGCCGCTACGATGCCTGCGTGTGGCATCGCATTTAGTCGCGGCGTGCGCACCGCCCGCGACGGTGGCGCCGCCGGCATCGCGGGAAAGCTGTTCACGACCCGCAGCCTCTACCTGGCCGGGGACTTGCAGGTGGCCGACACGCTCGACTATCTCTCAGGTCTTCTGATCGGGGAGGAACTCCGCAGCGTGCTCGCCGGCCTCGACAGCGGCGGCTGGCCGCCGTGCGTGCTCCTCGGCGAGCCGGCACTCTGCGGCCGCTATCGCGAAGCCCTCGCGGAATTCGGCGCTGACGATGTCCGTTCGCTCGACGACACCGGCCCGGCCGGGCTCTGGCACATAGCCGTGGCCGCGGGACTCGCGCCGCCAGAGGAGTCAGCAACGCCGCGCATTGCGGTGCAGGGCTGAAGTCAGCCCGCCGATTGTCAAACGAGGATCCGCAGCATGCGGCGGAGCGGCTCGGCCGCACCCCAGAGCAGCTGGTCGCCGATCGTGAAGGCGCCGACGTATTCGGGCCCCATCGCCAGCGTCCGAATGCGGCCCACGGGGATCGTCAGCGTGCCGGTCACGGCCACGGGCGTGAGCTCGCGAAGCGTGGCCTCGCGGGTGTTGGGCACGAGCTTCACCCACTCGTTGTCGGCGGCGATCATCGCCTCGATGTCAGCCACTGGCACGGCCTTCTTCAGCTTGAATGTCAGCGCCTGGCTGTGGCAGCGCATCGCGCCCACGCGGACGCAGAAGCCGTCCACCGGTACTGCTGGTGAACCGAAGCCCTCCCCCTGGCCGAGGATCTTGTTGGTCTCGGCCATGCCCTTCCACTCCTCCTTGGACATGCCGTTGCCGAGGTCCTTGTCGATCCAGGGAATCAGGGAGCCGCCGAGGGGAACGCCGAAGTGGGCGGTCTCCGCGGCGGTGAGGCTGCGCTGTTTGGCGATCACGGCGCGGTCGATCTCGAGGATGGCGCTCTTGGGGTCGTCGAGGAGGTTCCTCACCTCCGCAGAAAGCGTGCCGTATTGCGTGAGCAATTCCCGCATGTGCTGGGCGCCGCCGCCGGAGGCGGCCTGGTAGGTCTGCGTGCTCATCCACTCGACGAGGCCCGCCTTGTAGAGCGCGCCCACCCCCATCAGCATGCAGCTCACGGTGCAGTTGCCACCGATCCAGTTCTTGACGCCCTGCTTGATGCCCTGCTCGATCACCGGCATGTTCACAGGGTCGAGGATGATGACGGCGTCCCTTTGCATGCGGAGCGTGGAGGCGGCGTCGATCCAGTGCCCCTGCCAGCTGGCGGCTCGCAGCCTGGGAAAGACCTCCGAAGTGTAGTCTCCGCCCTGCGCAGAGATGATGACGTCGCACCGCTTGAGCGCGTCGACATCGTAGGCGTCCTGCAGTGTGGCCTCGTTCCTGGCCATCGCCGGGGCCCGGCCACCGGCATTCGACGTGGAGAAGAACAGTGGCTCGATCAGGTCGAAGTCACCTTCGGCCTTCATTCGGTCCATCAGCACCGATCCGACCATGCCGCGCCAGCCGACCAAGCCCACCAGTTTCATGACAAAAGTCCCTTGGAAGTTCGATGCGATACGGGAATGCGATGATACCTTCGCGAGGCCGTCTTGTTCCCGACGGCTCATTTCAGCCCGCGGTTCAGGGCGCGGACGGTACGGGAGTGGACGGCTTCGAGGGGAGCGGATTGAGGTCGATCCACACCTCGTCGCCGACGGCGATCCGGTGCAGCGGCTCCGGGTCGAACTCCACGGTCAGGCTCCCGCTCACGCGGTCCCACTGCACGAGCGTGACCTTGCCGATGACGGTGGTCGCCTTGTTTACAGTTCGGTAGACGGGGTCGCGAAGCGCGACGTTGGGTCGTACCGTCAGGCCACCGTCCTTGCCCCGATGTGCCGGCGTGTCGCCCGGGTATTTCGCATCATGGCTGTCGATCACCTCGAAGAAGAACGGGGTGCCGTGCGGAGCCAATGCGAGGCTGGCCTGCGTGTCGGCGGCGCGAACTGTTCGTGTGGCCAGCGGCAAGGCGGCCGTCAAGAAAGCCAGGGCGAGTGTTGCGAGTCGCGGGAGTCGGTGCCAGGAAAGCCGGGCGCTGATGAAACGGCGGTTCGTGCCAGTGGAAAGCATGCATGCCTCTGGGCGATGGGGCAGCGGGCGTCAAAAAAAGTTCGCCAGCCGTGACGATTGTGACGTCATCTGCTGGGCCATCGTGTGATGATGGTAATGAACGACGCAGCCGATCGCCATGGCTTTACGCGCTGTCGTCAGCCCCTGCCCGCAGCTTTCTTCGTCGGCGGAAACACGAGTGGTGCCACCAGCCTCCCCCGCAGTCGCATGGCCAGTAGTTCGTCCTTGATCGCCAGCCGCCTGACCAGCTTGAGCAGGTTCTTGTTAGCAGCGACCATGAAACCGGACCTTTCAGGGAGGGGGGATTGCACCCGAAGACATCACAAATATTTACGGCTGCCGGGGCGTTTTGTTCGATACAACCGGCAGGGGCCAAAGTGTCTGTATTTGGTCCTGTTTCCGGGCTTCACGGCAGGATCCGCAGGCCGACGGCCGTGTTGAGGTCGAGCATGGCCTGGCGATGGCGGATGATCGCATCGCGGTGGGGCTGCGTCACTTCGGCGGCGTCGTCGAGGTGGCCCTGGTAGTCGTCCGCTGAGATCCTGCCGGCCGACAGTTGCTCCGTCTTGCGGCGGAGCGTGGCGGCCGCCTGTGGCAGGATGGAGTTCTCGATCTGCTCAAGCGCCTCGCGCGACCGTTGGCATCCCGCTCCGCGAGACGTACCTCCGAAACAACGCGACGTTCCAGTGACGAGAGTTCCAATTTCGTTTGCACGACGTTGCTCTGGGCGCGGGCGATGTTGCCCTGATTCCTGTTGAAGACAGGGAGCGAAAACGTCAGCCCGATGGCCGATGAGTGCGAACTGAGCGCGTTGATGGGACGGTTGTCCTGATACGTGATCGGGTCATAGAAGGATAGACGTCGTCGAACCCGTTGGCTCGCTGGAGATTCACCTCGGCACCAGCGCGGGTGACGCCCAGCCGTGCGGCGTGCAGGTTCACGAAGCCGCGGTAGATGGTGTCGATCTGCCGTCGGGCGATATCCTGAAACTGTGATTCGAGGGTCGATCGTGCCATCCGGGCCACCACCGTGCGGGCCTGCCGCTTCTGCGAGATGTCGAGCGGGTAGGTGATATTGAGGTCGTACTGTGTCGGGCCGCCCGGCCGTTGGTTGTTGAAGGTGCCGTAGGGAATGAACTGCGTGTCCATGTAGACGAGCGGGTTGGTGCGGAGGCCCGCGGTGAGGATGTCGGCATCGGCCTGCGTGAGTTCATGCCGCAGGGCTCGAATGTCGAGATTCGCCGCCATCACCCGGTCGATGGCGGCGTCGAGCGTGAGGCCATTGGCGGGCCCTTCGTCGTCGAGAATCGTTTCGTCGATGGCCGTGGCCGGTCCCGTCACCGCGGTTTGCGGTATGGGTACCGGGATTGTTTCGGGCAGGTTCATCCCGCGGCTGGCGGCGATTGACGTGGCTCCCGGATGCCCCTTACCACCTCGCGGCATCCGGCTTGTCCGCCGGCGTCCGCCGACCACGCCAATGCCGGCCGGAGTGTTCATGCTGGGAACGAGCGATCCTGGCCCGGGGCCCAGGGCGGGCTCGGTCGTGCCGGAAATCGGTCCCAGGTTCGGAAACTCGATGATCGCGTTGCGTTGCGGCGACGTCGAGTCCTGCTGCCCGCACACTGGCACGGATGCCGTGGCGAGCATCGCCAGGCATGCCATGGTCGGCAGCCAACTGGCACAGTCAGACCGAGCATCCGTCGTTCGCTTGCCCCCGCCACGATCGCGATGTTCACGTTTCGCTGTCGGAGGCGTGTGCGGTGTCGTCCGATTCAATTTCCACTTCCAGGTCATCCCCGATGATGGCGGTGATGATTTGGGCAGCCATGACCTGAAACGCCCTCGAACGAGACTGCACGACGATCGATTTGCCGATCACCACAATGCGGGCATCGGCATCAGCTCCATGTGGCAGTGAATCGTTGCAGAGCGAGAGAAGCCGTTCCTCGAGGCCTGCTCGCACGTCATCGTCATCGATGACGTACGTCCTCACGAAAGCCGCCGTCACGTCCTCGTCCTGATGTGCGGGGGTCCAGAGCGCGCCGTCGAGGTTTCGCAGCACCGCCTCGATCTCCTCGTGGGCAGCGATGTTGTGGCTGATGACGAGTCCATGCCCCATGCCCGCAGGGGCAGCGACGGCAGTTCCTGGTCCTCCGCGGTGCGACCAACTGTCAGGCGAAACGGTCTCCTCGATGAGCAACAGGACTTCGTCAAGGTCGACGCCGGGGATCACGGGATACAACACGGTCTCCCGGGTGCGCAGGGCCTTATCCATGCTCGTGATCTCGACGTGGTCTGTCTTGAAGATGGAGCCCAGATCCACGGCCTCGAGGGCCTCCCGCAGGCCGGCTTGAAATGACAGTCCCGACAGGTTGGCGGTGATCGGCGTGTCGGCGTCGAAGCCAATATTCTCAAGCTCCTTGTGGTCGAGCGAAATGCGTACTCCAGCTTTCTCTGCGACAGCGGCCACAAACTCCCGAAAAGGCGTTTCGCGAAACACTGCAGCCTCGCACTGCTGGTCGAGGGCTTCCCGGGCCGCATTGAGAGCGTCTGAGTGCGGCCACAATCGGACGACCTGATAATCGTCCGACACGTTGGCCAGCATTGGCTGCGGGTGCGAAGAGATGACCGCGGAGACTGATTCCTCTTCGTCGGATACCGGCGTGAGCCGCGTGCCATGGCTGGTGTGGCCGTCAGCCGCCGCCGTGCCAGCGACATGAAGCACACCAGTACCGCAGATAATGCCAACCAACAACAGCAAACCGCAGAAAACGAGCCGACTCATGCCTCTCTCCAGATACGTGTCACGCGGAACGTTGGCACCGTCGGATGCAGAATACGCCCGGGGCCACGCAAAGGCCATCCTCATGCATGAATGAGTGAGCGCTTCATGCAGCTGTGCTTACAAGCACGGCTACTCCGGCGCGAATCCGAGGGCATCTCCCCATGCGGCCGGCCAGTGTCTCCGGGCGATGACCCGGGCCGGATCGGCCCAGCACGCCTCGTCTGACCACGAGATGTCCGGTGTCGAGCCTGCGGCGGCCAACTCCCGGCAGCGGGTGACGAGCTCGCTTGGCAGAGGGCTCGTCACGCGTTCCTCGAGCACGGCTTCGCGTGTGACGCCGTCCAGGTCGAACACGCTCCAGCCGTTCTCCGGGGTCTCCAGTAACGCGACGTTGGATTGCTCCACCACGTGGTGATCCTGAAAGAAGAACACGAGGGAAGCGGATCGTGGTTCAGGTTTTTGATGTCGCGAAAACCGAACCAACTGGGCTGCCCGCTTCGCGTCCGGCAGGGCAGCCTCGACCATGATCTCGCACAGTGGCCGCATGTAGGGCCGCAGGTCCCGCTTGAGGCCTTCCTCCGTGTCGAGGTCGCGAAACGAGTCGAGGATCCGTTGGATTCCGAGGCCGAGATGCCTGGCCTCCTCCTTCGCCGCCTCCTTGTCGCCGCCGCGGAGGGACGAGGCCAGCAGTATCTCCGCAGCCAGGAGATGGAGTTCCTGCACCTCGCATCGATCCGGGGCTTCGGGGTTCACCATGTCGTCGAGCAGCTCCTGCAGCTGCCGTCGGCCATTCGCGACGGTCTCGGTGGTCTCGAGCGCCACCGCGGCGGTTGCCACGGCGTTAAGCACGTCGATCCTCCGCCGGTCCGACTCGCGATTTGTGCGGGCGTACAAGTCGTTCGCCCTGGAGAGCCACTCCCGGGCCTGCGACACCTGCCCGTCGAGAGCGAGCGCGATCGTGAGCTTGTACGCCATCGCCAGTTGGGCTACTGGCCCCTGGACCGCCGCGAGGTCGTGGGCCTCATGGTACAGGCGACACGCCCGGCCGAGATCGACGTCGGCCCGCGACTCCGCGCCGCCGTACAGTTCGCAGTCGGCTCGTCTCTCCCGGGAGTTGAACGCCCGCTCGCACTGCTTGCGCCACAGCGGCGTGGCCGTGTGCGGTGACGCGGCGCCCGCGTCGCCCGAGCCCGTGCCGCCGGGATCGCGAAGGGCGTCGTCGCGCAGCACTTTGTCGAACTCGCTGCGGGCATCCGCGGGCTGGCCGTGATAGCGGTAGGTCATCGCCAAGCCGTGCCGGGCGTGCAGAAGAAACAGCCTCGCCATGCGACTTGAATCGTGTTCGATCAGCAGGGAGCGGATGCTGATGGCCTTTTCGAAAAGCTTCTCCGCTTCGACGACCCTCCATTGATAGAGAAGGCTGAAGGCGTGTCGCTCGGCGAGCGACGCGACGAGCGGGTGTCCGTCGGCGATGTCTGACTTCCCGTAGGCGATCGCGGCCTGCTCGTAGGCGTCGTCCCCCTCACCATAACGATCCTTGACGCAGGCCGCCTTTCCCCGGGCTGCCAGCACCTGGGCGGCGATGAACGGATTGTCCTCGCCCTCGATCGCCCGCTCGAAGCACGCCGTCATCGCCTTGGAATCGTCGTCAAATTGCGCCCGGCACCAACCCTCATCCATCAGGCAGAGGCGTCGCAGACCGTCGAGCGTGGCGCCTGCTCTGTCATAGGCCGCCTCCGCACGCGCGTAATTTTCGATGGCGGCTGCAGCCGATTCGCTGCTCTTGTCCGTCTGCGCCAGGGCGTGGTGGAGAACCGCCAGCGTGTGCAGATCCGGCGCCGACGAGCCGTCGAGGGACCGTGCGAACTCGTCGCAGGCCTCACGGAGCGCCGAGGGAATCCCGTCGCTCGGGGCCGACGACTCCGACAACTGCCCCAACCGCTCCATCAGCGCTCGTTGGGCCGGCGTGAATACGGGGCGCGATGCGACGGCGTTTATCCGGTCGAGGAGCCATGCCTCGCCCCCACGGGGATCCAGGGCGGGATTGCCGTATGCCGCGCTGCCGTGTGCAGACCGCTCACCGGCGCTGCCATCGCGCACGTCGGCGGCGATCACCGCGCGGACGAACGGCACGAAGCGGGGCATCTCGTTGAACCACCAGTCACCGTTGAGGCCCGGGAGCACGCTGATCTCGGCGGCGTGCCGGAGTCGCACCGGATCCATCGGCAGGGATCGCCGCATCGCCACATATCCCGCCGCGAGGCCTGCGAGTATCGTAATCACTGCGCTGGCGCGGAGCACCAGCCGCCGCGTCGGCCGTTGTGGCACGAGCGGCTTCGTCGTCCCGCCGTGCGATCGCGGGACCGTGTCGTGCCGGCTGTCGCTAAGGCCCTTCCGCATGGTCGCGCGGCTGGGCGTGTGCATCCCGATCGTGTCGAGGACGGTCGCCAGTGCGGACGAATCGGCGAACATGGCCATGGCGTCGACGACCTCGCCGGGCGTGTCGAACCGATCGTCCGGCTCCTTGGCCATCATGTGAAACAGGATTCGTTCGACGTCCTCCGGACAGTCGGGCCGCGCGGCCGTGAGCGACGGCAACGGTGCGGAAGCGTGCGCGATGAACTTTTTTCCGTACGTCTCGCACCCCGGCCCGGAATACGGAGGCCGTCCCGCGAGCAGGTAGTACAGCGTGCACCCGAGGCTGTAGAGATCGGCCCGGATGTCCACCGCCGCAGCGTCGTTGCTCTGCTCGGGCGCCATAAAATCCGGCGTTCCCATCGCGGCTCCGGATCTGGTCAGGGGCGACGCCGAGTCATCCTGCAGGAATCGCGCCAGCCCCAAGTCGAGGATTTTCAGGATCCCCTGACGGGAGACGATCATGTTGCCAGGCTTGATGTCGCGGTGCACGAGGCCCTGGGCATGCGCGTGTTCCAGCCCCAGCGCCGCCTGCCGAACCAGTTCGCACGCCACCCCTACCGGCAGCGACACGGCCCGGGTGGCCAGCTTGTCGAGCGACACGCCGTCGACGAACTCCATCACCAGGAAGTGCGTGCCCCGATCCTCGCCGGCGTTCAGTGCCTTGACGATGTTCGGATGGTCGAGCGTGCCGACCGCCTGCATCTCCCTTTCGAACCGGGAGACCGCCTTTGCATCGTCGAGGCAACGTTCGGGAAGCACCTTCACCGCGACCGTCTGGCCCAAGCGTACGTGCCTGGCGCGGTACACGACGCCCATGCCGCCCGCGCCGATCTGTTCGATCAGTTCGTAATCCCCCAGGCGTCGCAGCACCGCGGGCGCAGGAGCCGGGCCGACCGTGGCCCACGTATCGGCAGGCTTCCTGCCGGGTGAGGCCGCGACGACCCGGTGCCAGGCGGGCTCGACCACGCCCGTGTCCGTTGGAAAGCGCGAGTGATACTCGCTGATCGGCGGGTGATCGCCGCGACTGCTGCGGGACGTCAGTTCGATCTCGACCAAACGCGAGAGAAGCGACTGGCGGGACTCCTGCGCGACGCGGTCCAGAAAGGGCTCGAGCCGCGCCAGGGGATCCACTTCGATGTGCTCTCGAAACAGGGCACATATCGAATCAACGGTAGCGACGGCCTGCCCGGTGGCTTCGGTGTTCATCCGCGTTCGCTGTCGACGCCCCGCCGACCGCCGCACAGTCCCACCGCCGCGTCCGGTAGCGACAAGCTGCCGAACTCCTGGCGACGGCTTCGCGGGGCTGACAAGGTGCCGGATCGCCTGGAGCTGAAATGTTATCCGAGCCCCTGGGAGGCTCGCAACTACTCCATCCTTCTGCCGAGGGGTATGCCAAAACTGCCTGTTCACACCCCCTTAACGCCCCTCCCGGTGGAAGAGTCTGGCGGCGGGGCGGTCGTGCGGTCATCTGACAGCGGTCGAGCGATTATTCTGTATGCATGCACGACATCATCGGCGATATCCACGGCCACGCTACCGCCTTGCAGACCCTCCTCCGGCAGCTTGGCTATGCCAGGCATAACGGCGTCTACAGGCACCCCGATCGGAAGGCCATCTTTCTCGGCGACCTCATCGACCGGGGGCCTCAGATCCGGGAAACGCTCGAGATCGTCCGGCCCATGGTGGAGGCTGGCTCGGCCCTGGCCGTGATGGGTAACCACGAACTCAATGCCCTTGCTTTCCATACTCCCGACCGTGACAAGCCCGGGAGCCATCTTCGGCCCCGCAACGAGCAGCACAGCAACCAACACGCCGAAACCATGCGGCAGGTTCCGACTGGTGAACTCACGTCATACCTGAACTGGTTCCGGACGCTGCCCATGTGGCTCGATCTGGACGGCCTCCGGGCCGTCCATGCCTGCTGGGATGAGGCCATGATGCGCCAGATCAGCGGGCCAATCACCGACGAGTTCCTCCATGCAGCGTGTCGAAAGAACAAGCCGCTCTATGCCCCGGTCGAGATTCTGCTGAAGGGGAAGGAAGCCCGATTGCCGGAAGGGTTTTGTTTCAAAGACAAAGAAGGCCACCAGCGATTCAAAACACGTGTCCGCTGGTATCTGTCGCCCGAGAGCCATACGTACCGGACGTATGCCATGGCCGCGGAGGAGATTCCCTGCGATCTACCACTGGCTCCTGAGGTCATCCTTGCCGCAGTCCCCTACCCTGCCGACGCCAAACCGGTATTCATAGGGCATTACTGGCTGTCGGGCAGCCGGCCGGCATTACTGGCTGGGAATGTAGCCTGCCTTGACTGGAGCGTGGCCAAGGGAGGATTTCTCTGTGCATACCGATGGGACGGTGAGTGGGAGTTGGATGCCGAGAAGTTTGTGTGGACCGCAGCATAGGCCAGTCTTTCAAACGCGAGCGACGGAGGCCCGACGAATGATGCGGCCCTGCTCCGTCCGGGATTTCCGGCTGGGACATTCCTGCCCACCGCGGCTATTCTCTCTGCCGGCTTCCACCGACAACCCAAAGGGCCCTCATGCTATCCCCCCTGCTCCACACCTGGAACCTGAACCTCGGCTCTGAGGGGCGGGTGTGAGTATGTCCGACGAGAAGCCCCAACCGGCCGCAAGCCAGCCCGACTACTATGTCGAAAACGGACTGGTGGTGTACACGGCGGCCTACCACTTGAAACGCGGTTCCTGCTGCGGCTCGGGGTGCAGGCACTGTCCGTACAGCCCGCCTCACGTCGAGGGGAACACGAAGACACGATGAACGACGTGACTTGGATGGACTGGTACCAGAGTCTCGCCGAACTGTCCTCGGCACCGGAGCCATGTCCACCGACGAATGCCGCGGATGTCATGAAGAGAGCGATGCTCGAAGACAGTCGTCCCGCCGTGTCTCGCATGCGAGGCCGCGGCATGCCCACGGCATCGACCGTGAGCCGCAGTGTGTTGTCGATTGCCTTCGCGGCCACCTTGTTCGCATCGTCATGCTGGCAGTCCGCGGTGGCCGAGCCACCGCCGGTTGGGGCGGAAGTCGTCGATCGCGGTTCACTACGAGATGTCCTCGGCCGACAGCGGTCGCTGAAGGAGTTCGATGATCGCGCGGCCTTGGTTCTGATGTTCATCGGGGTCGAGTGTCCGCTGGCAAATCGCTGCTTGCCGGAAGTGCTCGAACTGGAGGCGGAGTATCGCAGGCACAAGGTCCAGTTTCTCGCCATCTATCCGCATGAGCACGAGACGATCGACCTCGTGGCCGCGCATGCGATGGAACACGACATCCCGTTTCCGGCGATCAAAGACATCAATCAAGTGCTGGCTGATGCGTTGGCAGTTGAGCGGGTGCCGACATTTTGTGTGCTCGACGGCGATCGCATACTGCGCTATCACGGCCGCCTCAGCGACCAATTCACCGTTGGCAGGCAACGCGTCAAGGCTCAGCGGCAGGATCTGCGCATGGCGCTCGATGAGTTGATCCATCGGCAGGCGGTCACGGTGCCGGAAACGCCGATCGATGGCTGTCTGCTCGATCGGGTGAGCCCGCCGGATCGTTCGGTGGATCTCGGCTATGAGGATGCGATCGCACCGATCCTCGTGAAGCGATGTCAGGGTTGTCATCAACCGGACAGCGGCGGCCCCTTCTCGCTGGCGACCTACGAAGACGCCGTCCGCTGGTCGGCGATGATTCGCGAAGTCGTGTCACAACGGCGAATGCCCCCTTGGCATGCGGACTCTCGGCACGGCACGTTCCTCAATGACCGTCGCATGACACCCGAGGAGATTTCACAGGTCGTTTCCTGGATCGACCGCGACATGCCCCGGGGTGACACGGAGAAAGTCGCCCCGGCTGCGGTGTTGCCGGCGAGCAGGAACTTCGACGTGGTGCTGCCAGCAAGCCGTTCGAACGCCGTCCCAGCGAAAGGTGTTCTGGACTACATATGGGGTGAGATTTCGCCCAGCGTAACCAAAAGACTTTTTCGCGAAGACCGCTGGCTCCTGGAGGCCGAGGTGCAACCGCAGGATGCGTCGGTCGTGCACCACGTGATGGTGTTCAGTGCGCCCGAGGGCATGACGAATCCGGCGGAGAACTTTGACAAGTTACGCGTGCTGACGATGTGGGCGCCGGGGCAGCCCTCGTTCGCGTTTCCGCCCGATACGGCGATGCGGGTGCCGAGGAATTCTCGCATCGTGATGCAGATCCATTACACGCCGAACGGCAAGGCTACCGTCGATCGACCACGCGTCAAATTCCGATTCGCGACGGAGGCGCCAAAGTGGGAAGTCGGCATGCGGACCTGCGAGAATCTCGCCTTCAGAATCAAGCCGCATGATCCACACGCCCGGGGCGAATTCGTGTTTCCCATCGAGAAGGAAGAGCACACTCGCCTGGTCGGGCTTTATCCGCACATGCATGTGCGTGGAAAATCATTCGAATTCGAGGCGAAATATCCAGACGGCCATCGCACATCGCTGCTCTCGGTTCCTCGCTACGACTTCAATTGGCAAACGTTTTACTGGTTCAACGCTCCGGTGGAGATTCCGGTAGGGGGCGAGATCCGCGCCGTCGCGCACTGGGACAATTCGTCCAATAACCCCGACAATCCGGATCCATCTGTCGAAGTGAGCTATGGCTGGCAGACCGATCAGGAGATGATGATCGCCGGGCTGATGTTCATCTATAAGCCGACGAAATAGGCTTTGAATCTGCCCCGCCCCGTTGGTTGGCTCCACCCTCAGATTCGTCCTCTGAAAGCGGTGCCGTTTCAGTGGGATAGGTCAAGCATGGCGAGCCTCTCCTGTCAGGTGATCTCGGGCTCTTCGTCTCCCCACGGCCAGA
>JBIIOL010000431.1:0-3679 GCA_044336965.1 Pirellulales bacterium
GCCGGCCATTCGTCCGCCGCCGAACCCTCTGCAGAGAAGGCGCGCACGCTCCGGCACGTCGTGCTCTTCAAGTTCAAAGACACGTCGACCGAGGCCGACGTCGGGAAGATCGTGGCCGCGTTTCGAGGCCTGCCGGCCAAGATCAAGGAGATCGCGGGCTTTGAGTGGGGCACCGACGTGTCGCCCGAGGGGAAGTCGCAGGGGCTCACGCACTGTTTCCTCGTGACGTTCAAGTCGGAGGCCGATCGCGATGCCTATTTGCCGCACCCAGCGCACAAAGACTTCGTCGCGATCGTCGGCCCCCACGTCGACAAGGTGTGCGTGGTCGACTTCTGGTCGCGTGACTAGCTGACTGGTCGGGCGTCGGCGGCGAGCAGTGCCCCGGCAGCGGCGGCGATCATCGGCCGGTGTTCGTCCTCGATCGGGTCGAGCAGGGGTAGCAGCGGGCCGGTTTTCACAATGCCGGCACCGGCAACCGCCTCGTGGAGGACGCGGATCGGGCTGAGCGCGTTTCGCAAATTTTCAAGCGGCTCGAACACCATGCGAATACGATCGGCCGCCGCCCAGTCGCCACGGCGGATCGCCGCAAGCATCGCCTGCGAGAGTTTCGGGGCCACGCAACCACAGCCGGTCGTGAACCCGCCGAGACCAAAATCGCGGAGGTGAACGATCGCGGGCTGCTCGCCGATGCCGCTGATGATCATCTTTGGGTCGACGACGCCGACCAATTCGCGGAGATACGGGTCGACCGCGGGATCCTGACGAACGGTGGCATACTTGATCGCGCTGATGAGCCCATCATTGCAAAGCGCGGCCACGTGCACGGGGTCGATGAAGCCGTCGTGCTTGATGTAGAGCAACGCCGGGATTCCCGCCGCCTCGACGAAGCGACGCACGCCCGTGGCGACGCCGGCACTCGTGGTGATTCCCTGCTGGGGCAGCACCATCGCCGTCTGGAAGGCGTGCTTCCGCAGGATCTTCGCATGCTCGAGCAGCAGGCCGTAGGTCGGGCCAACCGCCGGCACCACGCAGGTCGATGCCGACGCCGTGGTGGCGAGCATCGTCACGAGCGCGTCATATTCCGTGAGTGGGAGATGGTAGATGTTTGCATTGCCGCCGTAGAGCAGGAGCGACACGCCCCCCGCCTCCATATGCCGGATGAGCCGCGTGTTTTCGGTGACGTCGATGTTCCCCGAGGCATCGCGGGCCAGCGGAGGAACAGCCATCACGGACCGCTCGAAGTGAGCTTTCGTGAGTCGGAGCGAGGAATCCATCTTTATCTCCAGGGGCAGGGTGGGGGTGCCGTGCAGGCCAACTCACCTGCGGGCATCAGAAAATGTCGGGCTCCGCCGGCGGGGCGCCTCGCTCGAGGAATCGGAAGTCGCAGCCGTGATCTGCCTGCGTCGACTCTTCCAGGAAGAGCTTGCCGTAGCCGCGGGTGAATTTTGGTGCGGGTGGCTGCCAGGCGTCGCGGCGGCGGCGGAGTTCATCGTCATCAACCAGCAGGTCGAGCGTGCGGGCCTCGACGTCGAGGGCGATTCGGTCGCCGGTCTTCACGAGGGCCAGCGGCCCGCCGACGGCGGCCTCCGGGGCGACGTGCAACACGCATGTGCCGTAGCTCGTGCCGCTCATGCGGGCATCGGAGATCCGCACCATGTCGCGAACGCCCTGCTCGAGTAGCGGCTTCGGGATCGGCAGCATGCCCCACTCCGGCATACCCGGCGCGCCGAGTGGACCGGCATTGCGAAGCACGAGCACGTCGTCGGGGGTGCAGCCGAGTGCCGGGTCGTCGATCCGGGCCTTGAGATCTGCATACGAGTCGAACACGATCGCGCGGCCGGTGTGCTTGAGCAGCCGCGGCTCGGCGGCCGTCGGCTTGATCACGCAGCCGTTCGGCGCGATGTTGCCGCGGAGCACGAAGGTGCCGCCGGCTTGAGACAGCGGCCGATCGATCGGCAGGATGACGCGGTCGTCGATCACCTCGGCGCCGGCGATGTTTTCCCCGAGCGTGCGGCCGGTCACCGTCAGGCAGGTCGTGTCGAGCAGGGGAGACAGCCGCGTGAGCAACGCGGGCACGCCGCCGGCGTCATGAAAGTCTTCCATCAGAAACTCGCCCGCCGGACGAAGGTTGCCGATGACGGGAGTCGTGCGGGAGAGCGCGTCGAACCGGTCGAGCGAGAGCGGCACGCCCGCCCGCCCGGCGAGGGCCAGAAGGTGGACGATCGCATTGGTCGATCCGGCCAGCGCCATGTCGGTGACGATCGCGTTGTCGAACGCCGCGGCGGTGAGGATCTGCGATGGCCGCAGGTCCTCCCAGACCATGTCGACGATCCGACGGCCGCAGGCAGCCGCCATCCGGGAATGCGCGGAATGAACCGCCGGAATCGTCGCCGCACCGGGGAGCATCATGCCGAGCGCCTCGGTGACCGCGGCGAGCGTGGAGGCCGTTCCCATCGTCATGCAGGTGCCCGGCGACCGCGCGATGCCCTCTTCGAGCTGACGCCACACGCAGCTGTCGAGGCAGCCGGCCTGCCGCTGCGCCCAAAACTTCCAGACATCGGTGCCGCTGCCGAGCCGCTGATCCCGCCAGCGTCCGGCCAGCATCGGCCCCGCCGGCATGAAGATCGCCGGCAGGTTCGCCGTGATGGCCCCCATCAAGAGGCCGGGCACGGTCTTGTCGCAGCCGCCCATCAGCACCGCGCCATCGACGGGATGGCACTGCAGCACCTCCTCGACCTCGAGCGCGAGGAGGTTGCGATAGAGCATCGCCGTCGGCTTCATGAACATTTCCGACAGGGCGAGCACAGGAATCTCCACCGGAAATCCACCCGCCTGCCAGACGCCGCGTTTCACTTCCTGAACACGCTCGGGGAAATGGGTGTGGCACTGGCTCAGATCGCTCCACGAATTGAGGATCGCGATGACCGGTCGGCCCTCCGCCTCTTCGGCCGAGTAGCCCATCTGCCGTAGGCGGCTGCGGTGGCCGAAGCTCCGCAGGTCGTCGGGGGCGAACCAGCGCTGCGACCGTAGGCTAGCGGCCTCGACTCGTCGCGGGTTTTGTGGACTACTCATGCCGCACCTGCTTGTCCGTGGCTCGACCGTCGCGTGTCGTGGCCGAAAGATGGCGGGCATTGTACGCTCTGGTCCGCCACCCACAACGAGTCCACACCAAGGCAAGACCAAGGTAATGTCGTCATGACTCCGCTCGGCATCCTCATCGTGGCCCTCGTAGTGGTGGTCGGGGGCGTGCTCGCCTTGAAGCTGCACCCGTTTGTGATCCTGATCATCGCGGCCTTCGTCGTGGCATTGCTCACGCCGAATGGCGATGCAGCGCTCGCGGCTCCCGGCCAGCGTGTTGCGGAGGGATTCGGCAAGACCGCCCTCGACATCGGGATCGTGATCGCGATGGCTTCTATCTTGGGCACGTGCCTCTCGGCGGCCGGGGGCGCCCAGCGGATCGTGGTCTCGATCCAACGTTTCGTCGGCGAACGGCACACGCCGCTGGCGCTCTTGCTGGCAGGATTCGTGCTCGGAATCCCGATGTTCGCGGAGACCGTTTTCTATCTGCTGCTCCCGCTGGCCCGTGCGGCCTGGGACCGCACCGGCAGGCACTATCTCTTGTGCGTACTATCAATAGTGGCGGGCGCTACGATGACCCATTCGCTGGTGCCCCCGACGC
>JBIIOL010000432.1:0-3678 GCA_044336965.1 Pirellulales bacterium
GCTACAATGTCGGCCTGCGGCGGACACCGGCCGCCGCCATCATCTCGCACCAGCGTACTCCGTCACGCGTTGAACCACTCACCCGACACACGCTCTCGATACACCGCTCTCGATACACCGCTCATGGAACGCCGCCGCTCTCCGCGACCGAGCCCTGAAACTGCCGCGAGCCCGCAGGCTGCTGCCGTCGAGGCCGATGCCGTTGTGGTTGCAGCCCCGGAGGCCAAGGCTCCACCCGCCCAACGGACCAAGCGCGGCGTGCCCGAAGGCCTCTGGCAGAAGTGCGAGGGCTGCGGCGCCACGATCTACCGCAAGGAAGCGGAGGAGATGCAGAACGTCTGCCCGCAGTGCGGCTTCCACTGGTATGTGTCGGCAGCGCAGCGGATCGCGCAACTTCTCGACGACGGCACCTTCGAGGAGTGCGATGCCAACCTGCGGCCGACCGACCCCCTCGGCTTCCGCGACAAGAAGGCCTATGCCGAACGGATCGTGGCCGAGCAGAAGCGGACCGGCATGTGTGATGCCGTCGTCACCGGCACCGGCATGATCCGGGCCCGCCGCGTCGCCTGCGGCGTGACCGACTCTTCGTTCATCATGGGCAGCATGGGGAGCGTGGTTGGCGAACGGCTCACGCGGCTCGTCGAGCGGGCCACGGCCGGCAAGCTGCCGCTGATCATCATCAGCGCCTCCGGCGGCGGTGCCCGGATGCACGAGGGCATCTTATCGCTGATGCAGATGGCGAAGGTGTCGGCGGCGCTGGCCCGGCATTCGCAGGCCGGCGGCCTGTTCATCTCCGTGCTCACCAATCCGACGATGGGCGGCGTGGCGGCGAGCTTCGCGTCGCTCGGCGATCTCTGCTTCGCCGAGCCGCGGGCTCTGATCGGCTTCGCCGGGCCGCGGACGATCAAGGCGACGATCCGCGTGGAGCTGCCGAAGGGCTTTCAGACGAGCGAGTTCCTGCTCGAGCACGGCTTCATCGACCGCATCGTGGCCCGCAAGGATCTCAAGAGCGAGATCGCCCGGGCGATCGACTACTGCGGCGGGTAAGCCGGATTCCGTCGCTCACGCTCCGGGCTTGTATCGTCCGTTCACGCCGTCGGTGATAACGCGTCGATCTTCGCGGCGAGGATGAAGTCGTTCTCCGAAAGGCCGCCGATGGCGTGCGTGAAGATCTCGACCCACACGTTGCGGTAGCCCTCGAGATGCAGGTCGGGATGGTGCTGCTCCCGCTCCGCCAAAGCTCCCACGTTGTTCATAAGCTTGATGCACTCGCGGAAGTTCTTCAACTCGAGGTCTCGGCGGATCCGCGTGCCATCGTGCGTGAGACGCCAGGCGGGCAACGTCGCCAACTGGGCCTCCGCTTCGGCGAGGGAATATTTCGGCACTCCCCCTTCGCAGGGCACGCACTTCTTGGCGGTGAGATCACAGGCGGCTTGGGGCGACGGCATCGGCATGACCCTCGGGGATGAGCACGTGGGGACAACGAGACGCCTTCGTTTTCTACAAAAGCTTCCTCGTTCTCCAAGCGGAATCGGAGAAAAGGTAGCATATCTCTGCTTCCCCGCCCGATCCCCGCCGGTTGAAGGAACATTTTCGTGGCATACCATGCGCGCCGAAGCCTGCTTCTGAAGGCAGGGATTCTGTGCCTCCTCGTCGCCGCTCTTGCCGCGGCTGGATTCCTGCTGATCGGGGGGCGGGAGGGCATGCTGCTCCTGGTGGCCCGCATGCGGCGGTCTCGCCCCGCGGCGAATCAGCCCGTGGCGTGGAACCAGGGGCCGAGCGAGGCTCCCGCCGCCCGGAAGCCGAACATCATCGTCATCCTCGCGGATGACATGGGCTTCAACGACATCACCTTCAACGGCGGCGGCGTGGCGGGCGGCGCCGTCCCCACGCCGCAGATCGACTCGATCGGACGTGACGGCGTGAACTTCCCGATGGCCTATGCCGGCAACGCCACCTGCTCACCATCGCGGGCGGCGTTGATGACCGGCCGCTATCCCACCCGGTTTGGATTTGAGTTCACCAGTGCCCCGATCAATTTCGCCCGCGTGGTGGCGATGAACATGGGCAATCCATTCCACTCCGCCATCTACCACAGCGAACGCGAGAAGGACGTGCCCCCGTTCACAACGCAAGGGCTGCCGACGAGCGAGATCACGATCGCGAAACTACTCGCCGAAACGGGCTATCACACGCTGCACCTGGGCAAGTGGCACCTGGGAGAGACGGCGGAATTCCATCCGGAACGGCACGGCTTCCGCGAAAGCCTCGGATTCCTGGCGGGGGGCTCGATGTATGACGACCCGAAGAGCGCGAATGTCGTCAATGCCAAGAATGCATTCGATCCGGTCGACCGCTTCCTCTGGGCGGCGCAGCCCAGCGGCGTGCGGTTCAACGGCGGCCCCGTGTTCAAGACCGACGGTTACATGACTGACTACCTCACCGACCAGGCGATCGATGCGATCGAGGCCAATCGCAACCGGCCGTTCTTCATGTACCTGGCCTACAACGCGCCCCACTCACCGCTGCAGGCCACGAAGGCCGACTACGACGCCCTGCCGCAGATTGGCGACCATTCGCTCCGCGTGTATGCCGCCATGCTCCGCAATCTCGACCGTAATATCGGCCGCGTGCTGGACGCGGTCCGGGAGCAGGGACTCGAGAACGACACGCTCGTGATCTTCACCAGTGACAACGGCGGCGCGAACTACGTCGGCATCGACGATCTCAACAAACCGTATCGCGGCTGGAAGGCGACGTTTTTCGAGGGTGGCCTGCGGGTGCCATTCTTCATGCGATGGCCGGGACGGCTGCCCAAGGGGGAGCATGTCGCCCAGCCTGTGACGCACTTCGACATCTACGCCACGGCCGCGGCCGCCGCCGGCGCCATGCTGCCGGTCGATCGCATCATCGACGGCACGAACCTGCTCCCGTTTATCGACAAAACCGCTTCGGGGCGGCCGCACGAGGCGCTCTACTGGCGGAGCGGGAACTACCGGACGATCCGCATGGGCGACTGGAAACTGCAGGTCGACGACACCCGCCGAAAGCAGTGGCTCTACAACCTCGCCGACGATCCAACCGAGCAGCACGATCGTGCTGCCGAAGACCCGGCCAAGGTGGCCGAACTGGCCGCCGCCCTTGCGAAGATCAACGCCGAACAGGCGAAGCCACTCTGGCCGGCGCTGATCGATGTGCCGGTGCTGATCGACAAGCCATTGGGCCGGCCTGTGGCCAAGACCGACGAATACATCTACTGGTCGAATTGACCAAGAAAGTGCCTGCCCCCAGCGAGCGTCGGCCGGGCCTGGCGCAGAGTGGTATCGCTCAACAGCCACGACTCTCGATGCTGAGGAGCCGGTCGGAGGCACGCGCAGGAGCCGGTGAACTTTGCGACTCACGAGCGATCCACCATTGCCCACGAGCATCCTGTAGCAAAGTCCGCCGGCGACGAGCATGCCGCAGCCGGCGAAGATGCTTCACGCGAAACACGACATCGTGTCGTTTTCGCTTGGCCGACATCCGTCGGCTGGTTCTTACCCGGCCCTCCGGGCCTGGCGTAGAGTCGGCTTCGTCAGTACCGGCTTCATCAATAGCGGCCTTCGAAGCCCGCGAAGCCGCCGTGGATGATCGTGCTCGAGCCGGCGTCGATCCCTGAGACGCTCGACGGGCCGGTGA
>JBIIOL010000038.1:0-12465 GCA_044336965.1 Pirellulales bacterium
CAGCTTGTGGTAGCACCGCTCCAGCCAGGCCCGATCCTTGTGGCCGTGGAGCCGTTGCTCCATGTTGTAAACCCGCCACACGGCCCAGGCATGCACGGGGGGATTCAGGTCGCTGAATTCCCACTCATAGGCCGGCAACTGGCCGCTGGGGTGCTGGAACTGCTCGAAAAGCAGAAACCAGAGCTGATCCTTGGCGAACTGCGTGTCGACGAGCGCGAAGGGAATGCACTGGAAGGCGAGATCCCAGGCGGCAAACCAGGGATACTCCCAGGCATCGGGCATCGATAGCACCCGCAGTGAGTTGAGATGCCGCCAGTGCTGGTTGCGAATCTCCTGCCGCGATGCCGGCGGCGGCATTGCGGGGTTATCGCCATCGAGCCACTTCTCCACGTCGAAGATGTAGTTTTGCTTCGACCAGAGCAGGCCAGCCAGCGCCCGCCGCTGCACGTGCCGCTCATCGGCGGTGGCGTCGGGCGGTGCCACCTGCTCGTAAAAAAGATCGGCCTCCTCCCGCCGTGTGGCCAGTGTGGCATCGACGAACGCGGCGAGTGCCGGACAGCCGCTCGATGCGGCCAGTGTCGGCGGAATCACCTCGGAAGGCGGCCTGTCGGTCAGCACGAGATGCATGACGGCCGAGCCACCGGGCGGCACCAGCCAGCGACGGTGGATGCAGACCTTCGTGCCGCTGCCGGCCGGGTTCACAGCGGCCCGCTCCCGGCTGCAGAGAAACCGGTGGAAGGCATCCTTGGTGAACCGGGAGCGGCTGGAACTATCGGCACCGTAGACGGCCGGACCGTTGGTCTCATTGTCGGTCGCCAGCACGAGAGAGTCATCGGCCGCAGCGAGGAGCCAGCGTGGCCCGAGCCGACAGCCCGGCGGCATCCGCGGGTCGAGCAGCATGCCGTTGTCGTTGGCCTCCAGGCAGACCGTGCCGGCCGGCCCTGCCACGGTGCGGATCACCGGCTGCGGCTGCGACTGCGGCCCCCATGACCAGGTGTTTCGAAACCAGAGCGTCGGCAGGATGTGCAGCGGCGCTGGGTCTGGGCCGCAGTTCGTGGCCGTGATCCGGATGGCGATCTCCTCGGTCGTCGCCTTTGCGTATTCGATCAGGATGTCAAACCAGCGGTCTTCAGCGAAGACGCCGGTGTCGAGGAGTTCGTACTCGGGTCCCTGCCCCGCCCGCCGCTGGTTTTCGGCCACCAGCTGATCGTAAGGAAACGCCCGCTGCGGATAGCGGTACCGCAGGCTCATGAAGGAATGGGTGGGGGTGTTGTCGACGTGGAAGTAATACTCCTTGACATCCTCACCGTGGTTGCCCTCGAACGGGGTGAGGCCGAACAACCGCTCCTTGAGATGCGTATCGGATTCGTTCCAGAAGGTCGGCGCGAAGCAGAGCAGCTGAAACCGGTCGCAGATTCCGGCGATGCCATCCTCGCCCCAGCGGTAGGCCTTGGAACGGGACTTGCCATAAGGGAGATACCGCCAGGCGTCGCCATCCGCCGAATAGTCCTCCCGCACCGTGCCCCAGGCCCGGTCCGAGAGATAGGGTCCCCACCGCCGCCAGCCATGAGAGTCGTCGGTGACCGTTCGGAGTCGGGCGGCCTCAGGATTTGAAAGGTCTGGTGGCATGGTCGTCCAGGACAGGGATACGGGCACGAGTGGGTGCAGGTCGTGCCACAAGAAATGGTTGCACAGGATCGGCGGCAGAAACAGGCGGAACCCGCCGCTGGCACCCGATCAAATGCGAGGATAACGTGAACTCTACCGTCTGGAGTCGGCTGTCAATGGTCGGATGGTTCCACAAGCGAGGTTTTTTCCGGCGCCGGCAAGCGGCCGCCTGCCCGAAATTGGCCGTGGGACAGGGGCTCGAATCGCTCGAACCGCGGTCGATGATGGCCGTGGCGCAGCTCTCGACCGTCGAGGTCGAGGCCCTGCTCGACCGCGCCAGCGCCGCCACCCCGAGCACCGACGCCATCATCGCCGTGGTCGACACCCGCGGGCAGATCCTCGGCGTGCGGACGGAGTCGGACTTCGCCGGCATGACGCCGGCGGATCTGGCGTTCGCCATCGACGGCGCCGTCGCCAAGGCGCGAACGGGCGCCTTCTTCACGAACAACCAGGCCATCCTGACCTCCCGCACCGTCAGCCACATCAGCCAGAGCACGATCACACAGCGGGAGATGCAGGCGAACCCGGCGAGCGGCGATCCGACGACGCAGGGCCCCGGCTACGTCGCCCCCGTCGGCATCGGCGGCGAGTTTCCCCCGGGCATCCTCCGGCAGCCGCTGGTCGATCTGTTCGCCATCGAGCACACCAACCGGGTGAGCGTGTTTACCAAGGAGGGCGGCACCGAGGTCATCAACCGCGACTCTTACGGGGTGCAGTCGGGCACAGCCCCCGGCACCGTCTCCCGCGGCATCTCCACGATGCCCGGCGGCCTGGGGATCTACCGCGGCCCCACCAACATCGTGATCGGCGGCATCGGCGTGTTCTTCCCCGGCCGACCCGGCACCCCGCAGTTCGGCACCGCCAGCTTCGAGCAAGGGTTCGTGGCGAACCCCAATCAGACGCGGACGAACAGGCTCAATGCGCCAAAGGCGTTGGAATCCGAAGTGATTGCGTTGGTAACGCTACTGCCGGTGGCGATCGCCAACACGCCCACGCCGCTGGTGTCGCCGGACCTGGGCGTCACGCTCGCGCCCATCAGCCTGCTGCTGCCGGCCCTTCCTCCAGGCGTCACGCTGCCACTGACAGCACCGCTCACGCTGCCGCAGGCCCAAAACCTCGTGAACCGCATCAATGCGCTGGCCCGAATCAATCTCGGCGGCATCGCCCTGCAGAGCTTCGGGCCGCAGGCCGGGCCGCTCGGCGTCCAGACCCTTTTCAACATGATAAACGCCCTTGGCAACGGCGCGGTCAACGGCACCGACCAACCGGTGGCCCCCGGCCCAGTGCTGCTGCTTCCGGGGCAGACGCAGGCGGCCGGCTGGCTGGTCGCGCCGACCGCCAGCAGCTTTGCCGGCGGCCTCACCGCCGCGCAGGTCCGGCGGATCATCACCCAGGGCATCAACCAAGCGAATCAGACCCGGGCACAGATCCGTGTGCAGCCGACGTCCACCAAGATGGTCCTCGCCGTCGCCGACAAGGACGGGGCGCTGCTCGGCGTCTACCGCATGCCGGGTGCGACGGTGTTCTCGATCGACGTGGCGATCGCCAAGTCTCGCAACACCGCCTACTACGCCTCGGCCGACCTGCAGCCGCAGGATCGCGTCGCGGGCGTGCCCTCCGGCACGGCGTTCACCAACCGTACGTTCCGCTACCTCGCGGTGCCGAAATATCCGTCGGGCTCGAGCACCGCCCCGCCGGCCCCCTTCTCGATCCTCAATACCCGCGGCATCAACAGCCAGACCGGGTTGAACGTCGGCGCACCGCTGCCGGCCTCGGCCTTCGTCAACACGGTCCTCGGATACGACTCGTTCAACCCCGGGACGAATTTCCGCGCGACCACGCCGGCAGGAAACCAGAATGGCGTGGTGTTCTTCCCGGGCAGCACGGCGGTCTATGTCCGCAACTCGCTCAAGGGCGGGTTCGGTGTCAGTGGTGACGGCGTCGACCAGGACGACGTGGTGACCTTCTTCGGCGCCACGGGCTTCTCGGCACCGCCCGCGATTCAGGCGGTTCAGTTCTACGTCCGCGGCATCCGCCTGCCTTACATCAAGTTCTCACGCAATGCGATGGCAGGCGTGTAGGCCGGCCGTCAACGTGCCGGCTGCTGCTTGGTGAACACAGGGCCTGCGTGGGCGGCGAGTCGTTGAACGACGTTCTGGGAAGGATCTCGCAGGCCCGCCAGAGAGAGGTCGCCGCGATGAGCGGCGAGAGCCAGGGCCACCGGCTCGGAAATCGCATGGAGCCCGTTGAGCGACAGGTCCCCTCGGTGAGAGGCGAGTGCCGTCGCAGTCGCCTCGGAGATGTCTTCCAGTCGGTTCAGAAACAGCGTGCCATCCGTGCCCGCCAGCACGGCGGCAGCCTCCGGGGACACCTCACGCAGGTGACCGAACTCGCGCCGGCCGTCCGCGACGAGCTTCTGAGCCAATTCGGCCGACGACAGCCGTTCGATCCCGTCGAGCACCAGTTCTCCTTCGTGCCGAGCCACCGTCTGCTCCACGGCCATGGGCAACCCGATGATCCCGCCGAGGTCGAGCCTTCCCCGATGGCTGGCCAACGCCACCGCAGCCACGGGCGACAGGTCGGTGACTCCAGCCAGCGAGAGGTCCCCGTCGTGGTTCGACAGCGCGATCACCGCCCGCTCTGAAATGCTGCCGACATGCCCGAGGTCGAGCGGCCCGGCATGCCGAGCCAACACGCTGGCCCGAAGATCGGAAACCGTTGTCTGATCCCGGGCTGCAGCCGCGAGGCGAGCAAGCGAGAGCGGACGGTTGTGACCGGCCAGAACGGTGGCGGCGGCTTCCGTCAGCGACTCGATGTCGTCGAAGGTGGTCCGGCCATCTGCCAACAGCCGGGTCGCCAGCGCTGCCGTGCCGATCATTGTCAGGCCGCGCAGGTCGAACCGGGCGGCCGTGCGGGCGAATTCTTCCTCCACGTCGGGCGACAGGGTGCGAAGTTTCGAAAAATCGGTGCGGCCATCCGCCAGCAGCCGGGCGGCGAGCGGACGGCTCTCGAGCGATTCGAGCTTCGGCAGCGGAAGCGGCCCGGAGTGAGAGGCGAGCAGAGCGGCCAGCGGATCATCGATGCGTGGCAGGCGTGTTGCCATCCGCGCCAGGCCGGTGAGCCTCAGCGGTCCTGCATGCTGGCTGAGTGCGGCAGCCACGGCGTCGTCCACTGTCTCGAGTCCGTCGAGCGCCAGTGGGCCGGAATGCCCGGCCAACGCCACCGCAGCCTCCGCCGACAGCCGAGTGATCGTTGCGAAATTGTCGCGGCCCTCGCGCAGCAGCCGCGCTGCGAGCGGCCCTGACTCGACCGCCACGAGGCCGGAGAGTTCGAGCGGCCCGCGGTGCGAGGCCAGCGCCGAGGCGGACGCGGCGGACAGTTCGCGGATCGCGGGCAGCCGCAACGGGGCGGCATGCGACGTGAGCGCCGCCGCCGCCTCCGGCCCGAGGGACTGCAGACCATCCAACGTGATCGGGCCGTCGTGGCCAGCGAGGGCTGATGCCGCAGATGCATCGAGTTCGTCCACCGCAGGGAGAGACAGGCCGCCAGAGTGCCGCGCGAGAAGCCGCGCTCTATCCGCCGTCAGCGAACGTTCATTTCCTGCCAGCGTCACCATCGCCGCCAACCCCAATGGCCGCGGACTGCCGGCCAGCACCGCTGCCGCCTTCGGGCTGATGTCGACGACCGCGTTGAAGCTGGACTGCCCGTCCGCCAGCAGTCTCAAGGCCAATGCCGCCGCGCTGAGTTCCTCAAGGCCATCGAGCCGCAACGGGCCCGCGTGGCGGGCGAGCGCCTCGGCTGACGGTGCGGAGAGTTGGACCACCTTTGGCAGTGCCAACGAGCCCGCGTGCGGCGTGAGGGACTCGGCCACCTCTGGCGGAAGCACGACGATGCCCTCCAACTCGATCGGCCCGGGATGCCGCGCGAGCAGCCGCGCCACCGACGGCGAGATCGCGTCCGCCGCGCGACTGCGGATCACCATGCCGGCCACCGAAACCGGCCCGCGGTGGCGGGCCAGCGCCTCTGCGGCAGGGTCGGAGAGCGACGACACACCATCGAGAAACAGCGGACCGTCATGCCGCGACAATGCCTCGGCGGCGTCAGGGGAAAGTGTTGCCAGTCCGCCAAGGTCGATCCGCCCCGGAAACCGGGCGATCTCGACGGCCCGCTCCGTGGTCAGCGCCCGGACCGCGGAGAGATCGAGCCTTTTCGTCGCGGCCGTGCGACGGCTGACTACCACTCCCCAGGCCAGACCGGCCACCAGCACGCAGACCGCGACGACAGCCAGCAGAAAATAGGGACGGGAGCGATTTTTCGCTCGCTGACGGGGGGGGCTGCCCTGCTTCATGAAAATCGCTCCCGTCCCCATTTTACTAAAAGGCCAGCTCCAGATCGACGAATCCCGCAAACAGGTTGCTCATGGAGCCGTCGAAATTGCCGTAGAGCGCCTTGAAGCCGTCGCCGGGCAGCAGCCCAGAGACACCGCCGCGGAAAATGCAATTGTTGTTGAGCAACGGTCGGTGCTCCATCCCCAGGCTCAGGTCGGTGCCGATGCTCCTGGAAATATTGTCTTGAAACACCAGCGCCTCGAGTGTCTGCGTCGTGTCGAAGAACAGGAAGTTGCAGTTGGTGATCAGCCGCGTCCGCTGCGTGAGCTCGAAGTCGACGCCGACGTTATAGAGTTGCAGACCCGGATTCACGAAGTTGGCCTGCGACTGGAACTTGTTGCTTGCCCGAAGGTCGGGATAGATCGAGAGCAGGTTCTTGAGGTTGGTTCCCAACAGCTTGATCTGCTGACGCACCCAGAAGCTGAACTCGCCGCCCGCAAACTGCGTGTTGTCGATGATGGCGTCGAACCCGCCCCCCTTGTTGTCGTTCACGTTGTTGTCGCCGGAGGCGTAGAAAACCGAACTGCGAAACCGTATCCAGTCGGGCGAGTAGGAGAGCTCGAGCGCGGCCATCGTGGCGCCAATGTCCACCGGCTGCAGTGCCAACGGGTTGAGCGAGTCGCGACCGAACGCATAGTAGAACGCGCTGGTGACATTGAGCTCGTTGATGTGGCCATCGGTGGCCAGTCCCAGATAAGCCGCATTGACCTGGTGCGGCTGGGCGATACCGACCGGGTCGGGGCGCACGAGGAATCCATTCCTGTCGTACTCCAGCGTGGGAGCATCGATGTCGTAGTGGAAGCTCGCCTGCATCGTATGGCCCGGCCAGATGGCATCCTGCCGGTAGTAGTTCGCGATGAGGATCTGCTGCTGCCGAGAGTCGAACGTGTTGAGGAAGCTGTTGGTGTCTTTTTCGCGCTGGTCGAACACGATCAGGTTGAACTGGTCGCGATTGGCCTCCCGCGTGCCGAACAGCCGGATGGAGCGGTTGAGATCGCTGAAGATGAAGCCGCGGAAGTCGCTGGTGAAAGGCTGCGAACCGCCGCGAACCGAAATGAAGTCGTAATCGGGGCTGAGGTCGGCCAGCTTCGCCTCGATGAACCACTCCTCGATGGTGGCGAACCCCCGGGACCGTCTTCTCCCGGCGGCCACGTCGGGATTCACGACGCCGAGCTCGTAGACCTCCAGGTAGTTGGTGTTGAACACGGGGGCGATCTTGATTCGCCAGTCATTGGGCTTGAACGCCCGGTCGCCGTGAATGAGGTCGAACGAGAGGGTGTAGTACTGCAGGAAGAAGAAGCCGTTGGGATTGCCGTAGAAATCCTCCTGCCCAGGCGTCGGCGTCGACTCGAACGGCGTGTCGGGCGTGGGCACCTGCCGAAAGTTGGCGATGGTTCGACTGATCACGGACATGTTGAAGAACGTCTCCTGTCCGATCAGCGGATAATCCTCCTTGAGGAGGTTCTGCGTGTAGGGGTTGAAGCCGTTGCCGAGCGCGTAGGGATAGTCCTCCAGCCGCGGATGCCCGCGACCATACCGATCCCACGGCTGCACGCCGATCCGCCAGCGGTCCTCGATGGGCACGAAGTGCGACGTCTCCTGCCGCTCGCTGGGGAGCACGCTGGAACTGCCGGTGAACCCTGCTGGCGGGTACATCGGATAGCGCAGCAGCGGATCGACGATGGTTCGCCGCCCGGCTAGATCGAATGCATTGTCGGCAGGGTCCGCGAGGATGGGCGGCCCCCGAACCGTCTCCATCAGACCGTCGGAATCGGCGTCGGGCAGCACCTCCACGAGACTGATCGGATGGAGTTCGCTGGCATCGGCGTCTGTGTCGACATGGAGGCAGCGATCCACGTCATAGAGTGATTTCGGCACGTGCATGCGGCCGTCTACGGGCGGCAGTCCGATCGGCCAGGCATCGTCCTCGTCGAGCCCGGCGCCGAACGAACCGGCTGGCGAAGGCAGCGGAAGTCCGCCCCATTCCACCTCGACGCGGCACCACGGCACCCCTTCGGTCGCCAGCACCGGCACACACACGGCGGCCCACAGACAGCAGGCGATCAGCCGCAACGCAGGAGACGCGCGGAGGACGAACTCGGGGCTGGTCTGCTGAAGGGCAGGCTGTGCCCTCCATCGTGGGTCAAACACCGTCGAAACCCCACCGTGAGATGCAGGACCGTCGGACTCCTCAATGGCAAAATCTATGGTTGGTATCGGCTGGATGGGGGGTAACGATTTCGACGTTTTTGACGATAAATCACTACGACTGCGGAAAGATGCGCCGGATGGCGGCGTCGGGGCGATGCACACAAGGCGGGTGACCTCTGGCCACGTGAGGCCGGGAAGCGGCCGCAGCCGGAGGGGGCTGGGTGGTAAAGCACGCCCCCGGTGGATTGGGGATCCGCAGCAAAAGATGGGCCATGCCATGAACCGCGCGCTCGCAATCAACCGTGGCCGGACGGCCGTGGCGTTGTGGGCCGTGATGTGCCCGAGCATCGTCGCCTGCATGGTCACGTCCGCCGGGGCCCACGACCTGACGCCCTCGATGGGACGGCCGGCCACGGAACGCAGACACTTTCAGGGCAACCAGTTCGATCGCGCCGGCAACCCTCAGTGCATCTCGCCACTCGCGAAGTCGGCCGAATCACCGCACGAGGAGGGCTACTACGTAGGCGGAGGTGCCAGAGTGGGGAGCCGTTGCGGCGAAGAACGGCGGGAACACGAGGGAACGTGGGGAATGGACTACACCGGCATCATTGTCCGCAAGCGGACGAACCTCGGCTGGTGGCACGGCAGCCGTTACCAGGGGGGCGTCGGCTCGTACGAGACCGACGGGCCGCGACTGGTGCACAAGCCGTAGACATCTTTCCCCTGCGTTGTCCCCCCTCCCGCCGTTCACGAAAGCCACGCCGGCCTGCCATGCCACCTGACGCCGACAGCATCGACGAGGGCAGACCACCAGTCACGCACACTCGGCCAAGCGACTACGAACTGACGCTGCTGAAGCCGTTGGCCCGCCAGTTCCCCAACATCGATGCGGCGTTGGCGGAGATCGCGAGGCTGTCGGCCATTCTCACGCTGCCCATGGGAACGGTCCATGTCATCAGCGACGTGCACGGCGAGGACAAGAAACTCCGCCACATCATCAACAACGCCTCGGGAACGCTGCGACCGCTGGCGGAAAAGCTGTTTCGCCATCGCATGACCGACGCCGCGTTCCAGGAATTCCTGACGCTCATCTTCTATCCCGCGGAAGTGACCTCGCAGCTCTCGGCGGTGCTCGCCAACCGCGAACAGGTTCGCAGCTTCGCGACCCGCATGCTGAGGCCGCTGTTCGAACTCGTCCGCGTCCTGGCGTCGCGCTACAGTCTCCGACGGGTGCAACGAGTGCTCCCTCAGGAGTATGCCTCCCTGTATGCCGAACTGTTGCAGTCGCCGACGGCGGAACGGGGAGACGATTTCGTCGCCGCGATCATCGACCAACTGCTGCTCTGCGACCGCGTGCTGCACCTCGTGCACATCACCTGCCGGTTGATCCGCAATCTCGCCGTCTACGAGCTGATCATAGCCGGCGACTGCTGGGACCGCGGTCCGCGCGGCGACCGTGTCGTGGACTACCTGCGCTGCCAGCCCAACGTGTCGTTCGTGTGGGGCAATCACGACGTCGCCTGGTTGGGGGCCTGCCTCGGCTACGAACCGCTGATCTGCCACGTGCTGCGGATCTCGCTCCGCTATCGCCGCATCGCGCAGCTCGACGAGGGCTACAGCATCCCCATGACGCCCCTGGAACACCTCGCGCAGACGGCCTACGCAGACGATCCGTGCACCGACTTCCAGCCGCAGACGACCGGCCTGCGGCCGAACGATCTGGTGGCGAGAATGCACAAGGCCGCCGCGATCATGCAGTTCAAGCTGGAGGGCGCGCTGCTGGCAAGGCATCCCGAATGGGGAATGGACGACCGCCGCCTGCTGCACCGGATCGACTTCGAGCGGGGCACGGTGTCGAGCGGGGACGCCACATACCCGCTGCGCGACACCAGGTTTCCCACGCTCGACCCGGCCGATCCCTACCGGCTCACTCCGGCGGAAGCCGATTGCCTCGCACGGCTGCGGCACTCGTTCCTGGCGAGCCAGAAACTCTGGGAACACATGCAATACCTCGTTCGCCACGGGGCGATGTACCTGCGGCGGAACGAGCACCTGATCTTTCACGGCTGCGTGCCCTGCGACGAGCGAGGGGACTTTCTGCCGATGCCGGTCAACGGCCGCTGGTACCGCGGCCGTTCGCTGTACGACGAGTTGCAGCGGGTCGTGTCGAGGGCTCTGGAACGCCGGCGGCCCGCGGATCTGGACGTCCTCTGGTACCTCTGGAGCGGCCCGCGATCACCGCTGTTCGGCAAGGATCGCATCACGACATTCGAACGCTGCTTCATCGCCGACAAGGCCGCGCACCACGAGACGAAAAGCCCCTACTTCGCGTTGCTGCACGAAGCGTGGTTCTGCGACAAGTTGCTGGCGGAGTTCGGCGTCGCCCCGGCCAACGGACTGATCGTCAACGGCCACGTGCCGGTCAAGATCGAGGAGGGAGAGTCTCCCCTGAAACGCAGCGGCAAGGCGATCACGATCGACGGCGCCTTTTCGGAGGCCTATGGCGACCACGGCTACACGCTGGTGGAGGAGGCCGATCGCACGCTGCTGGCACTGCACCATCATTTTGAATCGATCGAAGCTGCGGTCCGCCAGGGCGTGGACATCATCCCCAGGGTCACGGTGATCCGGGAATACGGCCGCAGCCGCCGCCTCGCCGACGCCGACAGCGGCACAGCCTGCCGCCATGAGATCGAACTGCTCCACCGCCTCGTCGAACTCTATCGCAACAACGACATCACGCCGACCGACGCAGTGTCCTCAACGCACGCGTAGCAAAACGCGTACAAGCGTCCAGATCACTTGCCCGGCAGCCGCCAGACCTTGGAGAACACGTCTGGTTCGTGCACCATCGCATCCACTGCCCGCGACAGGAGCAGGAGCGCCGGCCCATCGCTGGGGAAACCGTCGAGCAGCCCGCCCAGCATCCGGGCGGCGTTGGAGAAGTTGCCCGCCTCGAAGGCGGCCAGAGCCTCCTCGTACCGTGGAAACAGCTCGCCGCAACGAAGGCCGTCGGCGCAGTCGAGTTCGAAGAGTTCCACCGGTTCGGCGATGTTCACCACCGCCACACTGCACAGCCTGCGCACGCGAAACGAATCGTCGAGCAACCGACGGGTGGCGCCGGTGATGAGCGTGTTCACCCGCAGATACTTGGTCGCTCCCTGCACGCGGCTGGCGAGGTTGACCCCGTTGCCCAAAGGCCCGTACTTGAACTTTCGGGCCGAGCCCGTGTTGCCCACCCGCGCGGCAGCGGAATTGATCCCGATGCCAAAACAGGTCGGGCCCCCGATCACCCCCTGCCAGCGTTCGTCGATCTCCGGCAGTGCCGCCACCATCCGCTGCGCCGTGCGGCAGGCCAGCACCGCGTGGTCCGGCTGCACCGAGGGGGCGCCCCACATCGCCATCAACTCGTCCCCGATGTAGTCGACGAGCACGCCGCCCGTGCCGGCGACCTCGTCTGAGAGCGGGTTGAGCACGCCGCTGATCCATTCCATCGTCTGGGCCGGGCCAAGCCGTTCGCTCACGGCGCTGAATCCGCGGATGTCGCAGAAGAGCACCGTCACCTCGGCATCGCGACCGCGGAGCAGGTCGGGCTCCGCCTCCAGCCGGGCGGCCAACTGCGGCGAGAAGAACTGCTCGAACTGCACCTTCTGCTTGACAGCCAGCTTTTCCTGCTCGAGCCGGGCCAGACCCGCCGCGACGCCGCAGGCAAGCGTCTCGACGAGCAGGGCTTCCAGCTGAGTGATCTCGGAACCATCAGCCGTCGCGCTCACGCCCTCTCGATGACCGTACAAGGCCCCCAACACCGTGCCGTTGCGGTCGAGGATCGGCGCCGCGACGTAGGCATCGAGAGCCGCCATGCTCGAGAGCACGTCCACCTGCTGATCGACCCGGTTCCAGAAGGTGCGTTTTTCGGCGAGCACACGCGACAGGACGTTCGTGCTGGGTCGCGCATTCGACTGCGCGCTCGAAGCGATGGCCGTGGGCTGCCAGCCGCCGTCCGTGCGGAGAAACACCGCGCCCAGGCTGAGGCCCACCAGATCGACGATTCCCTGGGCTGCCTTGTGGAAGAAATCGTTGGAGTTGGAGGCACTCTGCAGGACCGCTATCACCTGCCTCAGCCAGCGGACGACCGCCTCGACGTCCCCACCCTGCGTGCTCGAAATCAGTGCGGTGATCGTCTGCGCGGACAGGTTTTCACCAGCCGTCGCGCCGCCGACTGTCGGCAGTGGCGGAAGCTGTTCGAGCGTCTGGAATT
>JBIIOL010000040.1:0-12449 GCA_044336965.1 Pirellulales bacterium
GTCGTCTTCGGACAGAGCCTCGAGAAACTCGCCTCGCTTTCCGACCGCCTGGCGGTGGTCCGCTCCCTCACCACCGAGACCGGTGCCCACGAGCAGGGCCAGTACCTGATGCGGACGAGCTACCCGATGATCAACAGCATCCGGCATCCGGCGTTTGGCTCGTGGGCGGTGCACGCCATGGGCAAGATCAGCAAGGATCTTCCCAGCTACGTGCTCGTCGGCAACGGCAACGACCATCCAGGCGCCGGCTTCCTCGATCCCTCGCTCACACCCGTGCCAGTGGCCGATCCGCTGAAGGGCCTCGAAAACACGAAGCGACCGCAGTATCTCTCGGAGCAGAACTTCGACCGCCGGCTGTCGCTGGCCGACCGCATCGACCGCGACTTCAAGCAGCGGTACGCCGGCCGGCAACTCGACGCCTACAACCAGCTCTACAAAGACGCCGTCCGCCTGATGGGGTCGGTCGACCTGCAGGCGTTCGACATCAGCCAGGAGAAGCCCGCTGTCCGCGAACAGTACGGCGACTCGCGGGTGGGGCTCGGCTGCCTGCTCGCGCGACGACTGGTCGAGTCGGGCGTGCGGTGCGTGGAGGTGGAGTTCGGCGGCTGGGACATGCACCGCGATGTGTTCGAGGAGATGGACGAGAAGGGACCGCAGCTCGACCGGGCCATGGGCACGCTGATCGAGGATCTCGAGCAACGCGGACTGCTCTCCTCGACGCTCGTCGTGTTGGCGACGGAATTCGGACGCACGCCACGGATCAATGAAAACACCGGCCGCGACCATCATCCGGGCGTCTTTTCCTGCGTGCTGGCCGGGGCGGGCGTGCAGGGGGCCGCGGTCTACGGGCAGAGCGATGAGAACGGGTTCCGACCCGACAAAGACCCCGTCTCGGTCGCCGACTTCAACACCACGATCGCCGCCGCCTGCGGCCTGCCGTATGAAAAGGAGTTTCATGCTCCCAACGGCCGGCCCTTCAAGATCGGCGGCGGCGGCAAGCCGATCACCGCCGTGCTGGCCTGACGAGCGACACGCCTCTCATCCACGCCCCATGCGGCAGCGAGGGAAGCCGCCTCGCGTTCTGTGTGGCGACCCGCATTCACTTGCCTGCGCTGCGGGCTTGGATGAAGAGTGGGATTGGATGAAGAACGGGCCTGGGGGGTTTGCGCGGCCGTGGGTGTCCGTGCCACCGACATGCCCGCGGGCTCGTCTCCGCGGCCGGAGCGAACCGATACCTCCCGGTACGTTGGGAAAATCGTTCACGGTCAGGAGCAGCACATGGCACGCAAGCGTTCGCAAAAGGAAACCTACTCCCAGAAGGTCGTAGGACTGGCCACGTCCACCCTGCCGCTCCCCACCCCCATCCAACAGGTCGCCAAGTCCCGCTGGGGCTCGCGACTCCTGCTCGTGCTGGTGCCGGTGCTGATCGCCACGGGCGTGATCACCGTCTCTTGGACCGGCAGCCTGCCGAGCGTCACGGTCAATAAAGACCGGGCCGCCGTCGTCGGCAAGGAAGTGCAGCAAGAGGCGATCAAGGCGGCGGAGCGGGTCCAGCAATACCGCGCCACCAACTACCGCTGAGAGGCCGCGGGCGCATTCCGTCGCTCGCGCTCAGGGCTCCTCACCGCGGGTCCATGCGGCATCGACAAACCGCCAGGGTCGCCCCTCGGGATTCTCATCCCGCAGGCACGCGGGCAACCGCTGGTGGGACCAACCGTCGAAACAGATCCGCCGGGCGAACCGCAGGATCGACCAGGGCATGCCCACCGCCGAGAAGAACGGCGGTCCAGCCGAGGGCCACGGTCCCCCATGCTGCATCGGCGGCGTGACGGCCAGGCCCGTGGGCATGCGATTTTCGATGATTCTGCCTGCCCGCGCCACGAGTTCCGCGGCAACCTGGCCGACCGTCGCATCGTCGCGGCCATCCCTGGCGCAATAGAGGCTGGCGGCGAGCGCCCCAGGCACGCAGGCGATCGCCTGCATGAGTTCGCCAACGCTCGCGCACTGCACGAGCACGGTCGCATTGCCGAACGCCTCGATGACCAGTGCCTGCGGTCGGGCCACGAGTTCCGCGGCGGACACGGCGAGCAAGGTGGGCCTGTGGCTGCACGGACCATCGTCCACGCCGCCGCCGGTGAGCACCCGTGCGCCCGCCTTCTCGAGGCGGGTGATCGCCGCGACCAGACGCTCGCGGCCGACCTTCCCCAAGAGCACCTGCGCACCGATCGCGTGAAACCGTTCCGCGACCGCGGCGGTGAACGTCTTGGCGGCCGCGTCATCGAGAAGAAACACGAGTCCCGGCTTCGTGCAGAACTGACCTGCTGACCCGGTGACGCTCGCGGTCAGTTCGCCCGCGATCTCACTGCCGCGCTCGGCCAGCGCTCCCGGCAGGAGGACGACGGGATTGAGGCTTCCCATCTCCACCCAGATCACGCGTCCGGCAGCAGCAGCAGCCGCATAGAGCCGTGTGCCCGCCTCCTGACCACCGGTAAAGCCGGTGCCGCCGACTCGCGGGTCGGCCACGAGACGCGTGCCATCCTCCATCGAGATGCCATGCAGCAGTTGCACCGTCGCCTGGGGCAACCCGGTCTCGCTGACCGCGCAGAGAGCTTCTTCAGCGGCCAGCCGCGACACGCCGGGATGACCGGGATGGGCCTTGGCGATGACCGGATTGCCCCCGGCGATCGCCGCCGCAAAGTCGCCGCCGGTGACGGCGCCATAGGCGAGCGGAAAATTCGCCGGCGGCAACACGACGACCGGCCCGAGCCCGAAGGCCGCCGAACGGATGTTCCGCTGCGAGTCGATCATCCCCATGCGCCAGGTGCCCTCGCGGGCGGCAGCGGCGGCCTGCCGGATCTGGTCGAGTGTTCGCGGCAGCTCCACGTCGGTCAGCCGCGGCTTCACCGCCAGCCCCGTTTCAGCATGGGCCACGGCCACCAGCTCATCCCCGCGGGCCGCCAGCCGATCGGCATACCGCTCGAGAAAGTCGGCGATACGTGCCCCGGGCAGGTTCGCGAGCGTGGCGGCGGCAACGACAGCCGCCTCGAACGCCGACTCGACATCGCTCCATCCGCTCACGGGCCACAGCTGCGGCCGCTCGAGCCCCGTGGTGGGATCGATCGCACGATACGTGCTTGTGGCCGCAGCGGCCCGCCACTGGCCGGCAATCAGGATCGGTTCGGCATCACGGAGAGGCGTGGGCACTGACATAGGGTCGGACCTTCTGTTGCTGGCCTGCTCGTGCTGGGCTGCAATCGTGCTGGCGTGGGAGACGTTGGTTGGTGGGACGGTGCGGGCCGCCAGTGTACGATCGGGCAATTCCCGCGGAGATCTTTTTTCCCATGCGTCACGCCCCGATCAAGTCGTCCCTGTTTCTCGCCCACCGCCAGCAGCTCACGGCGCTCCTGCCGCCGCAGAGCCTCGTGGTCGTGCATGCTGCCGACCTGCTGCCCACCACGGGCGACGGCACGCTCAGGCTGCATCCCGCCAGCGATCTCTTTTGGCTCACGGGGATCGAGCAGGAGGAGAGCGTGCTCGTGCTCGCACCCGATGCGATCGACCCCGCCCAGCGGGAGATGCTCTTCATCCGCCAGCCGAACGAACTGCTCACCACGTGGGAGGGGCACAAGCTTTCCAAGGATCAGGCCCGGGAGATTTCGGGCGTGGCGAAGATCCGCTGGCTGGCAGACCTTCCTGGCGTGCTGCACGCCCTCATGTGCGAGAGCAACCGTGTCTACCTCAACACCAACGAGCACGAACGGTCGAGCATCGACGTGGAGCAACGTGACCTGCGGCTGGCCCGCACGCTCCTCTCGCGGTATCCGCTTCACGGTTACGAACGCCTGCAGCCGCTCCTGCGGCAGCTGCGGGCGGTGAAGAACGCCGCCGAGGTGGAGCTCATGCGACGGGCCGTCGAGATCACCGACGGTGGCCTCCGTCGCGTGCTCTCGGTGCTCAAGCCTGGCGTGATGGAATACGAGTTGGAGGCCGAACTGGTCGGTGAGTTCACGCGCAAGCGCGGCCGCATGGCCTACGAGCCGATCGTCGCCGCGGGAAAAAATGCCTGCGTGCTCCACTACAACGACAATGATCAGACCTGCCACGACGGCGATCTGGTGCTGATCGACGTGGGCGCCTCCTACGCCAACTATGCCGCCGACCTCACGCGAACCTATCCCGTGAATGGAACATTCACGACGCGGCAGCGGGCGGTCTACGAGTCGGTGCTGCGGGTACTCGAGCATTCGATCGCCCGCACGACCGCCGGCACGTCGCTCCGCGACTGGAAGCGGGCGGCCCAGCTCGAGATGAACGAGGAACTCCTACAGCTCGGCCTGCTGACACGAGAGCAGGTGGCCAAGGACACCGCCGAGGACCCAGCCTGCCGGAAATACTTCATGCACGGACTGGGGCACTCGCTTGGTCTGGGCGTGCATGATCTCGCGCCGCCCAATGGTCCGCTCGCCCCCGGCTGGGTGGTGACGGTGGAGCCCGGGATCTACATCCCGGAGGAGGGCATCGGCATCCGCCTGGAGAACGACATCCTCGTCACGGAGGAGGGGCCGGTCGACCTCTGCGCGGGGGTGCCGATCCAGCCGGACGAGATCGAAAGCCTGCTGGCGACCACGTGACCGCGACGCCCGTCCACGATCCCGTCGCTCGCGCTCAGGGCTTGTATGAACCAATGCCCCCATACAAGCCCCCGGCGTGAGCCGGGGAATCTGCCGCTCGAGCCACCCAAGCCCCCGATGGGCCGTTTTCTGTATACTCCTCGATCTTCACCCCCTCCGGAGTCCACGCAATGCGTCTGACCGGCCTCGTCTTCCTTGCCCTGTGTTCGCTCACCCTCTCCCTCAATCCCCTCTTCATGGAGACCACCGTGGCCGCTGAACCCGCCGAAGTCCCTCACCCGCAACTCCCCGCCGGCGCGGGCAAACTCGACGCCGACGCCCCCAAGACGTTCGCAACCACGCCTTCCGGCCTGCAATACCGCGTGCTGCGCAAGGGCACCGGCGCCGCCCCCAAGGCGACCAATGCCGTGAAGGTCAACTACCACGGCTGGCTCGACGGCGGCAAGGTGTTCGACAGTTCCTACCAGCGGGGCGAGGCGATCGACTTCGGGCTCAACCAGGTGATCCCCGGCTGGACCGAGGGCATGCAGCTGGTCGGCAAGGGCGGCATGATCGAGCTGGTGATCCCAAGCAACCTCGGCTACGGCCCGCGCGGCACGCCGGGCGGCCCGATTCCCCCCAACGCGACGCTCCACTTCCTCGTCGAACTGCTCGACGTGCGGTAGTCACGACCCGCTCTCGCCACGATCCAGATGCTGAGGAGCCGGTCGGAGGCACGCGCAGGAGCTGGTGAATTCTGCGACTCACGGGCGATTGACCATCACTCACGCGCATCCTGTAGCAGAATCCGCCAGCGACGAGCATGCCGCAGCCGGTGAACTCGGCGTGCTTTCACAATGATCGGCAGAGATCGGCAGTGGCGAAGACGCCCTACCGCCGCTCTTGCCGCCAGCGGCTCGGGGGCATGCCGTGGCGTTTGGTGAACGCCACGGTCATGTATTCCGTGTGCTTGAAGCCGGTCCGCGCGGCGATCGCGGCCAGGGACAGTTCGGTCTCCCGCAGGAGCTGCTCGACACGACGAAACTGCACCCGGGCGATCTCCTCGTGCGGCGTGTGGCCCACCCGTTTCGTGAACCGGTTCTCGAGCACCCGCCGGGTGGTCTCGAGTCCCCGGGCGACATCGGTCACCTTGATGCCCTCGCAGGCGTGGTCGCGGATGTGCCGCACGGCCGCCACCACGAGCGCGTCATCGATGGCGAGCACGTCGGTGCTCTGACGGGCGGCGATGCCCAGGGGCGGCAACAGCCACTCGCTCCGCTCGAGCGGCTCGCCCCGCATCAACTTCTCAAGCAGTTCGGCGGCCAGCCGGCCGGCACCGATCGCATCGGGGATCACGCTCGAGAGCGGCGGACTGGCCAGGCCGCAGAGCACGTCGTCATCGTCCACGCCCAGCACGGCCACCTCGTCGGGCACGGCGATCCCGGCCCGGCGGCAGGCATCGATCACCTGCCGGCCGCGGATGTCGTAGCAGGCCAGAAGGGCGACCGGTTTGGGCAGCCGCGCCAGCCATGCCTCTACCGCCGCGTCGTCGTCAGCGGGGCCTGCTTTGCGGCGACGACTGGAAAACACCGCCACATCGTGCCCTTTCGCCGCCAACGCCTCTGCGAAGGACCGGCAGCGATTGTCGCTCCATTGAAACCGGTCATCCCCGAGAAACGCAAAGTGCCGAAAGTCGCGTTCCACGAAGTGCTCGGCGGCAACCAACGCGATCGCCGCGTCGTCGGTCTCCACGTAGGGGAGGTCTCTGGCGAGACGCGCCGCGCTCACGTCGATCACCGGAATCCCGAACTTCCGCCGCAGTTTCTTGAGCGCGGTGGCGGTGGCCTCCGTCTCGATCCGCGCGATCACGCCGTCGCCGACCCACTTCGCAAGTGCCTCCAGCGGCGGCGTGCCCCGCCCGTGCTCGGGCAGGAAGACCGTCCACGGCGCATGCTCCCGCACGTGACGATGGATTCCGGCCAGCAGGCCCCGCGCGTAGGCGTTCGAGGCTTCTATGACGACAGCCACGCGGCGGTTCGGTCGGGAAGGTACGGACATGCGAGCGTCGTATCTGTCTCTCGGCATCCGCCGTCTCAGGGGAGCTGCTCTGTCAGGGTATCCGCTCTGTCAGGGCATCCGCTCTGTCAGGGCATCTCGGCGGTCACCGCCATCACGATCGGCGCCGTGCGGTCGTCACCCTTGACGAACTCGATCGCGGCCAGCGGCTCAGGTCTCCTGGGCTGGATCCGCAGGTAGCGAAGCTGGCGGCCGGCGAGGTCAAACGCGAACTCGCTCTGCGGCACGTCGACCCGCCGGATGTAGTCGGCGACATGTTCGCCGTTGACGAGCGGGTGTTCCTCCTTCTGGCCATCGGCGTAGACGAGCTTCACGATCATCGACGTCGAGCCCTTGGCACCAGCCGGAAATCCCCAGCCGGCGACGCCGCCGAGCAGGTGGATAGCCCGCACCGGTGAGGCGAGCGTCAGAGACACGCTCTTGGGCATCTTCGGTGGGAGATAGCCGAGAGGACCATGGAGCATCACCACATTGGGCACGCTCTGTCCCTGCGGATCGACGAGCGTGAACGGAACGCCCTGGAACGTCTTCGGCTTCCAGTCGGCAAAGACCAAGCGTTCCCCAGCGGCGTGCTGATCATAGAACATGCCCCTCGTGCTCACGGCCGTCGCCACCTTTTCGAGCGGCAGCGGCACGAACTTGCCGCGGGTGGTCAGGAAGGCGAGCAGATCGGCAAAGCCCTCGGGCTTGATCTGCTTCTCGAACCCGACCGGCATGAGCGAGTTGGGCGACGGCTGAAAGAGGTCGATCTCTTCCCGCTGGATCGCCACACGCTTCCCTTCGGCATCAACCATTTCGATGGCCGTCTTGCTCTCCGCGGCCAGGAGGCCCGTGACCACGCGGCCATCGTCGGTCGACACGGTGTAGGCCCGGTAGTTGCCCTCGACCGAGCGGTTGGGGTCGAGGATGTGGATGAGCAGTTCGTGCGCCGGGTGTACCGCCATGCCGGTGAGTTCGGGGCCCACTTTCCCCCCCTCCCCCGAATGCATGTGGCACTTCCCACAGTGTTCCTTGAAGACCAGCTTGCCACGGGCGGCATCGCCTCCGGCTTTCACCACGGGAAGCAGTTCGTCGATCACCTTCTGCCGGTCGGCGTTCGGCAGGCCGCCACCAGCCGCGAGGATTTTTTTTGCCCGGTCGCGAATGGCACGATCGGGGTGGTCCGTGAGCTTCGCCCGATCGACGATTGGAATATCGCCGAGGCTGACCGTGCCCTTTTCCAGTCGCTCGACGAGTTTGGTCGCCCAGTCTCGGTTGGCCAGCACGGTCCGCACAGCCGCCTCACGGACCTGCGGCGTGAGCGAGGCCAGGGTGTCGAGCAGTGCCACAGCCGCCTCTGGCGCGGACGATTTTCCGAGGGCTGTGATCAAGCCGGCCGACAGTTCGGGGCTGGCCCGGCCGCCGATGCGGGAAAGAATCGCCTCCACTATCGTCGGATCGGCCGGCCGGAGCGTCACAAGCCGTTCGGCCGACTCCGCGCGACTCGCATCGGAAGACTCCACCCGATCCATCTCGGCAAATAAAGCCTCGCTGATCCGGCCGATCTTCGAGTCGAGCGCCTTGGAGCCGGTGTGCTGGACGAGCGTGACGAGCTGACCCTGCGAGGCTGGCGGCAGTGTGTCGACGACCGCGGCGATGGCCGCGTCTGCGTCGGGCCCGAGTGCCGCGGCCGTCCCCTTCGGCCAGCCACGGGCCATGCCCACGAGCGCCGCCGCCGCCACCTCTGGCTTCACATCGCGCAAGAGCACAAGCGCCTTGCCGACCGCCGCCGCATCGGCCCCGCGGGCCACGTGCTCCGCCACCCGTTCGATGACCGCCAGCCGCCGCGGCTCGGGCTTTGCGTTCGGCCCCTCAGCCGACAACTGGACCGACAACAGAGCCGGCAGAACGGTCGCCGCCTGCACCGCCGCTGCGCTCGTCGCGGCATCGGCCAGCACCGGATCTTGGAGCGTCCGCGGATCGGCCAGCAGCCGATTCACGAGTGTGCCCGCCTCGGCGGAGGGAGCCCATTCGCCGAGCGCCTCGAGCACCGCCAGCCGCACGAGTGCCGCCGGATCGGCGGCCACGCCCGACCCGGCCAGCGTGGCAAGCGATCCCTGATCCCGCGGCAGCACCTTCACGGCGTTCATACGCACGCCAGCCGAAGGGTGGAGAAGCGCCGACTGCGCCGTCGCGACGGCCAGCGAATCTGCCTGCGGGCCTTCCAGAGCACCGAGACTCTTGAGCGTCCACAGGGCGTGGATCGCCCCGGGATTGAGACCCACGCCATCGACCGACGCATCACGCACAAGCTCGATGAGCGCCGGCACGACATCGCGGCCGCCATCAGGACGACCCGCGGCCCGCTCGACGAGCTTTCGTTGGGCCCGCTCCCGCCAGAACATGTTGTCGTCGCGGAGCGCGGCGACCAGTTCCGCAGGGCCGGCCTGCGCGAGCGTCTTCCGACTCGTACTGGGTGCCTGTCCATGCACGACCCGCCAGATCCGCCCGTGCGTCTTGTCGCGGAGCGGCGTGACATACGCCCCCCGTTTCCCGGTCTCGAAGCCGGCCGGCGTGGGATTGTGCTGGACGATGTAGTTGTACCAGTCGACCACCCAGACCTGGCCATCCGGTCCCACGTCGGCAGCAATAGGTGCCGTCCACTCGTCGTCGCTGGCGACGAGATCCCAGGCCATTCGGCTGGTGAAGGCGGCGGCCTTGGGCATGAGCTGGAACGTCGCGACGATGTGCCCGGTCGGCTCGCAGACGAAGGCGGTGCGGTTCCAGTATCCCTTGGGGTAGGCCCGGGCGGTGTAGAGACGGTGGCCGGCGGCAGCGGTGAACCGGCCGTGGTGATCGACCTGCCGGATCGGCACAAAGTCGCTGCCGCCGCGTGGAGCCAGCTCCATCAGCGGGCTGCCGGCGATCCCCCCGAGCCGCTCCGCACTCCAGCCGCGGACGCGTTCGTAGACGCGATTCGGCAGCGGCATGTGTTCGCTCGGATTGCCATTGGCCGTCGAGCCGAAGACGAGCCCCTCTTCGCTGAAGCCGAATCCCCACGAGTTGTTGTTCGTGCTGCGGAGATATTCGAGCTGCGAGCCATCCGGCAAAAACCGGAAAAACCCCATCGGAAAGCTGATGGCTTCGCCGCCGACGGTGCCCTTGAATCCGGAATATCCCACGATGCCATACACCCACCCGTCGAGTCCCCAGGTGAGATTGCTCGGGCCCGCGTGCGTGTCGCCGGTGCCCCAGCCACTGAAGAGGACTTTCCGCACGTCGGCCCTGCCGTCGCCGTCGGTGTCCTTGAGATAGAGCGTGAGCGGCGCCTGCGCCACGATCAGACCGCCATCGTGGGCCAGCAGACTCGTGGGGATCGAGAGTTTTTCAGCGAACACCTCGCGGCGGTCGGCCGTGCCATCACCGTCGGTGTCGAGCAGCCGCACAATACGGTCGTGCCCATCGACGATGCCGCTGGGATCGTCCTTGGTCGGCTCGACGAGATCGTTCGGATAATCCACGCTCTCCGCGACATAGAGCGTGCCGTCGACGTCGAATGCCTGCGCCAGGGGCTTGCCCTCGAGGAGCGGCTCCGACGCAAACAGCTTCACCTGAAAACCCTCGGGGGTGATCGCGTGCTGCCGCGACTCCTCGGGGTCGAGCGGTTTTTGCATCTGCGAGAGCGGCTCATTCTTCTTCGTGACATCGTGGCCGGGTGGGGAATAGAAGGCCACCTTCGCCGGCTCGTATTCGAAACCTTTGAGTCCGGCCGGTGGCTGCGTCATCGCGGGGCGATCGACATACTCGCCGGCCGTCGCGGGGTCGCGGCCCGCCGCGAACCGGATGCCACGTTCGACCAGGTTGTGGAAGCCCGGCTGACTCCAGGTCCGCTGGTCGTGGCCCCAGGCCGTGTAGAAGACGCGGCCCTTCCCCTCGGTGCGAACCCAGGTCCACGGCTCACGCTGGTCGCCCTCGACCCGCTCCTCGAGCACGGTGCGGCCACGATCGTTGTGCTTCGTGTGGACGTAGGTCTCGTCCCAGCTTGTGAAGCCGCCAAACCCCTGCATCACCGGATGCGTTGGCGCGACGTTGACCGTCCGAAACTCACCGGTGCCGTGCTTTTGAAACTGTGCCCCGACGAGGTCGATCCACGCGGGCGAATTGCGAAAACAAAAACTTGCGCAGTGCAGCGGCACGAGCCCCTTTCCATTTCTGACGAATTCCAGGATCGCCGCCTCGACCGCCGGCGGCAGGTTGTCGATGTTGGCATAGACGACAAGCGCGTCGCAGGCGGAGAGCACCGTCGGATCGAGATCCGAGACCTTGTCTGTGTAAACGAGCTCGATGCCCCGCGGCGCGAGCACGGGCTCGAGTTGCGCAAACCGCGCTGCCGGCTGATGGTGGCCGTTGTCGCCCAAAAACAAAACCCTGACGGGCGGCTCGGCAGCCACGGCCACCGCGGACACCATGGCCGCAATCGCGGCGACGAGCAGGCGGACAGGGCGGTGCATGGGCAGGCTCCGTGACGGAAGGGCGATGGATGGCGTTGGGCGGACGGCAGGCTGACGGGCCGCTACGAAGAAAAACTCCATTCGGGCAGCTTCATGATCGCGCCCCCCTTCATCGCCGACTCATGGGCCAGGATGCCGGTGCAGGTCCAGTTGGCGCTCTGCTTCACGTTGGGATAGGGGTCGCGGCCCTCGACGAGCGCCGTCACGAACTCGTGCACGAGATGCGGATGGCTGCCGCCGTGGCCGCCGCCCTGCGTGAACGAGAGGTGCTGGTGGTCATCGGCATCGTAGACGCCCCCGGTGGTGAACCGCTGGATCGGCTCTGGCAGCAGATGGGCGAAGTCGGGCACCGGCACACGCTTCGGGATCTCTGGCTCCGGCTTCTTTGCCGTGTGGATCACCGGCTCCTCGTTCTCGCAGAGCTGCCACTCGAAGCTTGCCTTCGAGCCATACACATCAAAACTCTCTCGATACTGCCGAGCCGTGTCGAAGAGCGATCGGATCACGCGGGCCACGACGTCGCTCTCGCGGAGTTTCACGTGGGCGCTCTCGATGGCAAACGGCGAACCGTAGTGCTTGATGAGTTCTTCGCGGATTCTCCCCGACCCAAAACAGCTCACCTCCTCGGCGTCCTTCCGCTCGAGGGCCAAACAGGGCCCGACACAGTGCGTGGCGTAGTGCATTGGGGGCAGGCCGGGCCAGTAATTCGGCCAGCCGTCCATGTCCTGCTGGTGGCTGGCCTGCACGAACTGGATCTTCCCGAGGTCGCCCCGGTCGGCCATCTGCTTGATGAACAGAAACTCCCTCGCGTACACGACCGTCTCAGCCATCATGTACTTGAGCCCCGTCTTCGCAGCGAGGTCGACGATTTTCTTGCAGTCGTCCACGCTCGTGGCCATCGGCACGGTGCACATCACGTGCTTGCCTGCCTCGAGGGCCGCGAGCGTCATCGTCGCATGGTCGGGGATCGGCGAATTGATGTGGACGGCATCGATGTCCCTGTCCTTGAGGAGGTCAGCGTACTGCTGATACCGCCGCTCGACGCCATACACGTTGCCGACCTGATCGAGCTTGTCCCGCGACCGCTGACAGATCGCGACGAGCTCCGCGTGGGGGTGGCGCTGGTGGATGGGGATGAACTCGGCGCCAAAGCCGAGGCCGACGATGGCGGTGCGAATGGTCCGGGCCGGGCGGGCGGTGGCGGTCATGCGGGCGGATCCTCCATGCAGGGCGTGCCAGGGAGACCTAGTTATTTCACAGCGTCCATACGCAG
>JBIIOL010000434.1:0-3642 GCA_044336965.1 Pirellulales bacterium
CAAGGGCACCATGCCCGACGGCGGCGTGCAGTACAGCTCCAAGGGGGGCGGCGGGCGACCGGCCATCTCCGCCGCGGCCATCGCCTGTCTGTTCAATGCCGGGGAATACGACGACACGCACGTGCCGAGGATGCTCGACTACGCCGAAAAGCACCTCGGCAATATCTCCAACAACGGTTTCGGCCACTGGCACTACGCCCACTTCTATTACGCGCAAGTGATGTATCGCGAGGGCGGAAAGAAGTGGGAAAACTACCGCAGGCAGATCGAGGAACGACTCGTGTCGGAGTCGCAGAACGACCGCGACGGTCTCTCCTGGCCGCAGGGTTACATCGGCCCTGTTTACACGACGGCCACGAACCTCACCATTCTGCAGCTTGACCGTGGCACGCTCCCCATTTACCAACGGTGAGCGGCCGCACAGCCGCCGATCGTTTTCCAGTCCGTCGACACATTCCGCAGGTTTCGCCCGGAGATCATCATGACGCAGACGCCCCTCGACCCTTCCGCCATCGAACGCCTGCACGAGGCGCACGATCGCATCCTCGCCCAGCTGTCGCGGGTGATCGTCGGCCAGAGCCAGGTGATCGAGGAACTGCTGATCTGCCTCTTCAGTCGAGGCCACTGCCTGCTCGAGGGTGTGCCCGGCCTCGCCAAGACGCTCCTCGTCAGCACGCTGGCCAAGAGCCTCGATCTGTCGTTCAGCCGCATTCAGTTCACCCCCGATCTCATGCCTGCCGACATCATCGGTACCGACGTGCTGGAAGAGGACAGGACCACGGGCAACCGGCAGTTGCGGTTTCTCGAAGGGCCGCTCTTCGCCAACGTCGTGCTCGCCGACGAGATCAACCGCACGCCGCCGAAGACGCAGGCGGCACTGCTGGAAGCGATGCAGGAGCGGCAGGTGAGCGTCGGCCGCGTGCGGCACGGGCTGGTCGATCCCTTCTTCGTGCTCGCCACCCAAAACCCGATCGAGCAGGAGGGCACCTACCCGCTGCCGGAGGCGCAGCAGGACAGGTTCATGTTCAAGGTGTTCGTCCGCTATCCCACGTTCCGCGAGGAGTTCGAGATTGCCAGGCGGACCACGGGCCTGCCGACGGAGGATGCCCAGCCCGTGCTGTCGGCGGCCGACATCCTCGGCCTGCAGCAGGCCGTGCGGGGCGTTCCCGTGAGCGACCATCTCGTGCGGTATGCGTTGGCGATCGTCAGGCAGACGCGGGCGGGCGAGAAGGGCACGCCTGACTTCGTCAGCGACCAGCTCTCCTGGGGCGCGGGGCCGCGGGCCGTGCAGTTTCTGATCATCGGCGCGAAGGCGCGGGCGATCCTGCAGGGCCGCAGCCACGTGGCCGTGGAAGACATTCAGGCACTTGCCAGCCCGGTGCTGCGGCACCGGATCGTCGTCGGCTTCGCGGCCGAAAGCGAGGGAGTGACGCCCGACGGCATCATTCAGCGGATCATCGAGACGACCCCGGCCAGAGAGGACGAGCTCACCCGTGACGCCCGGTTCCAGACGATATTTGCATCCTGAGGCGATCGCCCGCATCGCGCGGCTGGAGCTGCGCGCGCGGGCCGTCGTCGAGGGCGTGCTCGCCGGTCTCCACAAGAGCCCCTACAAGGGGCAGTCGGTGGAGTTTCTGCAGCACCGGGAGTATGTCCGTGGCGACGATCTGCGCCGCGTCGACTGGAAGGTGTGGGGCCGGCAGGACCGCCTCTACGTGAAGGAGTTCGAGGAGGAGACCAACCTGCGGGTCACTCTCCTCGTCGACGGATCGGCCAGCATGAACTACGGGTCGGGGCCACTCGACAAGTACGACTACGCCGCCACGCTCGCGGCCAGCCTCGCCTGGCTGGCGCTCTCGCACGGCGATGCCGTGGGCTGCTGCGTGTTCGACGACAAGGTCAGGGCGAGTGTGCCGCCGCGAACGAAGCGATCGCACCTCGCCAGTGTGGTGGAGGTGCTCGAGACGCCCCGGGCCGGCCGTCCGACCGCCTTCCTGCCGGTACTCAGGTCGCTCGCCGAGACGCTGCCGCGGCGGGGGCTGGTGATGGTGATCTCGGATCTCCTCGGCGATCGCGACGGCGTGTTCCAGGGAATGCAGCTGCTGCGGAAGCGTGGTCATGATCTCGTGCTGCTCCATGTGATGGACGACGACGAACTCGACTTCCCGTTCGAAGGGCCGACCAGGTTCGAGGGGCTGGAACTCCCCGATTCAATCGCCTGCAACCCGCGCAGCCTGCGGGCTGGCTACCTGGCGGCGGTGGGGGAGTTTCTGGCCGATGTCCGCACCCGGGCCGCGGCGGCGCGGTGCGACTACTCCCTCGTCCGCACCGGCGAGCCGGTCGACGCGGCGCTCGTGAAGTTTCTCGCGCGTCGTGCCAGCATGGCTGTCTAAAAGAGCTGTCGAAAAGGAAAAGCCGGCCATGCCGACATTCGATTTTCTGCCGCTCCTCTGGTGGGGCCTACCGTTCGCCGCGGCGCCGGTCGTCATCCACCTCATCAACCTGCTGCGGCATCGTAAGGTGCCGTGGGCGGCGATGGAATTCCTGGTCGCCAGCCAGCGCAAGTACCGCACTCGGGTGCTGCTCAAGCAGCTCCTGCTGCTGCTTTTGCGTGTGGCGGCCGTGCTCGGCATCGTGCTGGCCCTGGCGCAGCCGCGCTGGAAGACGGCGCTGGGCCGGATGCTCGGCGGCGCGAAAACGGCCCATGTCGTGCTGCTCGACGACAGCTATTCGATGAGCGATCTGTCTGCGGACGGTCGCATCGGAGACTCGAACTGTTTCGACCGCGGCCGTCTGGTCGTGGAGCGGATCTGCACCGAACTGGCCGCCGCACCGGGGCAGCAGGAGGTGGCGATCGGCCGCTTCTCGGCATTCGACACCAGCCGGCTCGGGCAGGAGCGGCGGAAGCAGGCCGGGCCGCAGTCCGCGCAGGAGGCATTCGACATCCGTCTTCAGGCCGTGACGCCGCGGCTGGTGCAGGAGGTGCGGGACGACCTGGCGGGCCGGGCTCCCTCCGCGACCGCTGCCGGCCCGAGAACCGCGTTGGCTGCCGCGACGGCGCTGATCGACGGCGGCACGGGGGCCGCCAACGTGGTCTGGCTGGTCAGCGATTTCCGCTTCAAAGACTGGAAGGATGCCGACGAGACGGCGACCCTGTTGCGTCGGTTCTCGGACGCTGGCTGTGAGGTGAGGCTCGTCGACTGCGCTGGCGAAGGTGGCGATGGACGGCAACCCGGCAATCTGACGGTGGAGCGGCTGGAGATGGCTGGCGGCGTGCCCGCCACCGGAGTGCTCGTGCCGCTCGAGGTCGCCGTGCGCAACAACTCAGACCGGCCGGTCCGCGACGTGGCCGTCGAACTGCGTGAGGATGCCCTCGGCCGACCAGGCGTGCGGATCGCCGAAATTCCCGCCGGCGGAGTGGCCTCGCAGCGGTTCGACGTTCGCTTCACGACGGCTGGCCCGCATCTGGTCGAAGCGAGGATCGCGGCCGATGCCGTGGCCGCCGACAATGCGCGGACGATGGCGGTCGACGTGGTCGACCGGGTCGACGTGCTGCTGATCGACGGCGACCCCACGGGCGGCGGCCGCGCAGGCGACGCCTTCTACGTGGCGACGGCGTTGGCACCGGGCGCGGGTGCGCCA
>JBIIOL010000433.1:0-3642 GCA_044336965.1 Pirellulales bacterium
CCCCCGGCTGACGCCGGGGGCTTGTATGCGTGGGACGGCATGCGGATGGAAGCCCTGAGCGCGAGCGACGGGATTGCGCCCCTGGCCTCCGTCCCTAGACCGCGTCATGTCAGCAGCTTCACGCTCGCGAATGCGAGCACGGCCGCCATCAGCAGCCGCAGGGTTCGCACCGGCAGACGGAACGCGCCGAAGTACGAGCCGATTGCGCCGCCGAGCACCGCAGCCGCGATCACCGTCAGACCGGCGGCCGGAAACGGTCGACCGACGAGCAGGCCGCTACCCAAGCCCGCGAGCGAATTGACGAGAATGAAGGGCGCTGTCACGGCGGCGATGGTCTTCACTGGTGCCCCGCCAATCGCCAGAAGCGCCGGCGTCAGAAACACGCCGCCCCCCACTCCCGTGAGACCCGACAAGAGACCGATCGCGCCGCCGATCGCCGCCCACACGACAGGTGGCCGGCTGCGAGTGAGTGGTACGGTTGTCCCGTCGTCGGCCGCGGGACTGCGGGCATCGAAGAGCATCCGCGCCGCCGATGCCAGCAGCACGCCGCCGAGCACCGCCTCGAACGCGGCCGTTGGCAGGGTGAGCATGCCGCCGACGAACGCGCACGGCACGCTCGCCACAGCCAGCGGCCAGAAGAGCCGCGAACGAAAGTGCCCGGCCCGGATGAATTGGACGCTCGCGATCGTCGCGACGATCACGTTGAGCAACAGCGCCGTCGGCCGGACCGCTGCGGCAGGCATGCCCAGGAGGGTCATCACCGCGATGTAGCCCGTCGCCCCGGCATGGCCCACGGACGCGTAGAGGAGGGCGACGAACCCGATCGCCCATGGCAGGATGGCGTGCATGAGGCGCGTGTGCTCAGACGGACGTCACGGCATGCTTCTTGAGCAGTTCCAAGGGGACGACTTCGAGCGACTTTTCATGAGTCGCTTCGAGCACCACCGGTGGCGCCCGGCCCTCCCGCGCCGCCTCCAGCCAGCGGGAGGCACAGAGGCACCAGCGATCCCCCTCGACGAGACCCGCGAAGCCCCACTCCGGCCGCGGTGTCACGAGGTCGTTCCCGGCTGCGACGGTGAAGATCAGGAAGTCCTTCGTCATCACCGCGCAGACGGTGTGCACGCCGACGTCGTCGGGCCCGGTGCGGCAGCAGCCATCACGGAAGAAGCCTGTGAGCGGCTCGCGGGAACAGGGTGCCAGCGGCTGCCCCAGCACGTTGCGGTCGGGCTTCCTGTCGCGGTTGGCATCGTCAGGGCGGTCGAAGGCGATCATGCAACTGGTTCCGGGGTGTCGGGCAGGGATGGGGATCATGCAGAGCGCAGTCTGTATGATGACCGGATTCACGCCGACCCGCCAACTACGGTGCCATGCTCAGCCTGCAATCTACCTCCGACGCCCGCTGGCTCGCCCAGGTCGACGCCCACCTCGACGAGATCCTGATCGATCACGCACACTGCGAGAAAAAGGCGGCGGGCGTGGCGATGAACCTGCTGTTCTCCTATGTCGATCAGGTGCCGCTGGCCCGCGCGATGACGGAGATCGTCAACGAGGAACTGGCGCATTTTCATCTTGTGCTCGATCTGCTCGACCGGCGGGGCATCCGCTTCCGGAGGCTTTCGCCCTCGAGTTACGGCCAGCGACTCCACGCACTTGTCCGCAAGGAGGAGCCTGCAAGGGCCATCGACCGGCTCCTCGTGGCCGGGCTCATCGAGGCCCGCAGCTGCGAGCGATTTGCGGTCTTGCGCGACCATGTGGCCGACGCGGAACTGCGGGAATTCTATGGCAGCCTGTTCGAATCGGAGGCCCGGCACCATGCCACGTATGTCCGCCTGGCCTGTGACGTGGCCCCAGAGGAGACCGTGCGAGAACGGCTCCACTGGCTCGCTGCGGAAGAAGCCGCGATTATTGCCCAGGGCGACCCGGTCGCCCGCATGCACAGCTGATCGAGATCAGCGCGCAGCAGCGACACGCCAGGCCTGTCTCCAATGCGGCGCTCCCCATGAAAACGACCGCAGACTCCCTCGCGCCAGGCCCGCGGGCAACCCGTCCGCTGCCGATCAATGAACTCATCGCCGTCGGGACGCTGCTGGCCCTGGCGGTGTGGGCCCTCATCGTCTGGTCGGGCCGGGGCGGAGAGCCGGTCGCACTGGGGCCGCTCGACCCCGCCCGCTGGTTTCCCGATCGCGGGCTGACGCTGGCCGATCTGCCGCTGGTGGTGATGCTCGTGGCGGGGGGCGTGCCGCTGGTCTGGGATCTGCTGCGCAAGCTGTGTGCGGGCACGTTTGGATCCGACCTGCTGGCCGGATTGTCGATCATCACGAGCATTCTCTTGGGTGAATACCTCGCCGGCGTGCTCGTCGTGCTGATGCTCTCGGGGGGCGAGGCGCTTGAATCGCGTGCCATCAGTCGGGCCGGCGATGTGCTCAACGCCCTGGCCCGGCGGATGCCGACGCTCGCCCATCGCAAGACGGCCGCCGGCCTGACCGACATCGTGCTCTCGGAGGTTGCCGTGGGCGATCTGGTCGTCGTGTTGCCACACGAGATCTGTCCGGTGGACGGCACGGTGGTGTCGGGCCGCGGGTCGATGGACGAGAGTTATCTCACTGGCGAACCCTATCGGATGGCGAAGGCTCCGGGGTCAGCCGTGCTCTCCGGCGCGATCAACGGGCATGCCGCGCTCGATATCCGCACCGAACGTGTGGCCGGCGACAGCCGCTACGCCAAGATCATGGATGTGCTCCGCTCGAGTGAGGAGAAGCGGCCACAGCTTCGGCGGATGGCCGACAAACTCGGCGCGTTCTACACGCCGCTGGCAGTGGCGATCGCGGCCGCAGCCTGGTGGTTCAGCGGCAGTGCCACCCGGTTTCTCGCGGTGCTCGTCGTCGCCACCCCCTGCCCGCTCCTGATCGCGATCCCGGTGGCGATCATTGGCGCCGTGTCGCTGGCCGCCAAGCGTGGCATCGTGATCCGCGACCCGGCCATCCTCGAAAGGCTCGACACCTGCCGGATCGCGATCTTCGACAAGACGGGCACGCTCACCTACGGCGAGCCCAGCCTCACCGACGTCGTGCTCCTCGGCGGGCTGTCCAGGGCCGACGTGCTGTCGCTGGCCGCCAGTCTCGAAGCCTACTCGAAGCACCCGCTCTCCGCAGCCGTGGTGCAGGCCGCCGCGGAGGAATCGCTGCGTGTGCTCGAGGTCGAAGCCTTGGCCGAGAAGCCCGGGCAGGGGCTCGTCGGTCAGGTGAAGCAATTCAACGGCGGCAGCACGGTCCACGAGGTGGCGATCACCAGCCGACAGAAACTCCCCAACGTCGACATTGCCGGAGTCGCGAAACTGCCGCCCGTGGCCGGCGGGCTCGAATGCGTGGTCGTGGTGGACGGCAAGACCGAGGCCCTGCTCCGCTTTCGCGACTCTCCGCGGGCCGATGGCCGGCCGTTCGTCAGCCATTTGAAACCGGCCCACGGTCTCTCGCGCGTGATGCTCGTCTCCGGAGACCGCGAGAGCGAGGTGCTGTGGCTCGCCGATCTGGTCGGCATCACCGAGGTGCACGCTGGCATCCAGCCCGAAGGCAAGCTGAAGATCGTGGAGAAGGCGACGGCCGAGGCGCCGACCCTGTTTGTCGGCGACGGGATCAATGATGC
>JBIIOL010000041.1:0-12409 GCA_044336965.1 Pirellulales bacterium
GGGCTGAAGCGGAAGACCTCGGCGCCGAACCGGGCGAGGTCATGCTTGGCAGCGCCGGTCGCCATCAGTTCGATGCCGCAGCACGCCGTGGCGAAGGGCATCGGCCAGAGGCTGTTTTTGCGGCACCAGTTGGCCAGTTCGTCGAGCCTGCTGACGACCACGTTCTCGGGCAGTTCGATCTTTCCGGGCACGGCCTGCTTCCCCGGCATGTTCAACGCCATCGGAACACTCCCTTCCGCCAGTCATATGCGAATCCGACGATCACCAGAGCGATGAACAGCATGGCACCGACGTAGACGAGTCCGCGACAGGAGACCAGGCCGTCGGCAACGGCGGCGTCGATGCCGGCCGCCGACCGGCTGGCGACTGCCCATGGGTAGAGAAAGAGCAACTCGACGTCGAACACGAGGAACGTGATGGCCACGAGGTGGAACCGCACGTCGAACCGACGGCGGGTGTCGTGGATGGGGTCCATGCCGCTTTCGTAAGGCATTTCCTTGACGGCCCCGCTCCGTCGCGGGCCGATGAGGCTGGCCGCTACAACGAGGCCCACCGACACCGCTGCCGCGATGGCCACAAAGAGCAGGACGGGAAGGATGGCGTCCATGATTGCTGCGGGGCGGGTGAAGGTCGGGATGACGGGCAGACCGGAGCGCCGGCGTGGGTTCCGGTTGTGAAAATCGGCCGTGGGAGGCCACTTCGTGAAATTTGTCACGAAGTCGACGCCCAAAAAAACCCGGCGGGCGGGGCCCTCCGGACGTTCGGCACAACCCGCAGAGTTATACAGCGGCGACGCTCTGGCGACGAGATGGGGCGTTTTCGCGGGAAAACGAATGTTTCATCAAAAAAGGCCCCTGCGGAAGCCGGCGGATGGGGTGTTCGCGGGCTGCGAATCTCAGAAGCCGCCGAGATTCATCGAAACGTAGGCGCCAAATGGCCCTGACGTGATCGACATGCCGCTGCCGTGCGCGTCGGAGAACGGCGGTTTGCCGCCTCCACCCCCGGCTCCCCCGCTGCGGTACGGAGAATACGACACGCCGCCGGTGCGGCTCATTGCCGCCGCGGAGGCCGCCGCAGTCTGCCGCCGCGCGGCCTGGGCCTGCTGCACCAGCTGCTCGCGGCCCTCGTCGAACGCCGCCTGCTGCTGCTGCAGCGAGCTCCGCTTCTGTTCGATCTTCTGGATCTCCTGCTGGAGTTGCCCGGCGGTCATCGTCACCACGTTGGGCACATCCTTGAGCACCTCCGCCCGCTTCTGATCCGACATTACCGACAGATACTGCGCCACCCACGACCGCGCGTCTTGGGCTTCCGGGGTGTCGAGAACCTTGAACTTGGCGTCGAGATCGTCAAGCAGATATTCGAGATCGTGCGACGACATCCTCTCGACCTTGCGGTTGAAGTCGGCCTTGATGTTGCGGACCTGCGCGGGCGTGTAGATCGCCTGCGCGGAGAGCCATTCGCCCAGTTCGAAGATGGCCCGACGCCACCGCGGGCTGTTCATGATCTCGGCCTTCTTCGACAAATCCGCGCCGCCGTCTTCGTCCTTCGTATTCGGCTCCCGAGGTGCGGGCACTCCGTCTTTGGCGGCCGGCGGGCCGTTTTTGTTCGGAGCCTGCGCCACGGCCGGCTCGCAGAGGCCGATTGCGACCACCATCGCGGTCAGCGTGGCAAGCAGGAGTCGGCGGGCGTGGAGGTATGGAGTCATCGGGCCGGGCCCCCCTTCGGAGAAGTCTGCGGTGCTGTGACCTGCTGCTTGCGGATCATCGTCATGGTGACGTGCGGCGCGTGCTCACCGCCGACGTGCGTGGGCACCGACCGCCAGGTGCAGCGGTTGGCGCCATCGTACGTATAGATGTTGAGCGAGGAGGTCTGCGTGCCGTCGGGCATCACAGCCATGGTCCGCGCGACCCAGGTGTCGTCGTCGCGGCTCCACGTCGCCTCGCCATGGCTGCCGTCGGAGCCAAACGCCCACGAGACGATCTGCTTCGAGAGTGGATCCCAGCCGATCCGCTGCGTGATGTGCATCGCCGGCAGGCCGTCGCCGGCATCACCGCCTGACGCGACCGCAGCGTCGGCGATCTTCATGTCGCGGAGGAGGAAGGTGCGGGTGGCGTTCCAACGGACCGACACCTCCATCGGTGGTCTGCCGGCTGGAGTCGGTGGGAGACTGCCGGCTGCCGGTTCGCGGTCGGGGTGATCCTCCACGACCGTCCAGTCGCCGACCATCCAGTCGAGGTCGGCAAGTCGAGGAGTGTCGTGCGAGGAAGCGATTTGCGACTCGCGGACGCTGGCCAGTTTCCACGAGCCATCGTGTCGAACCCACGTCGCGGAAAACCAGCCCTTGAGTGGCGTGGTCGCGCGCGGCGGCGTGACCTCGACGGTGCCGTCTTCGATGGCGACGTCGGCGTTGAGCAGCCGCAGGTTCGTCTGTGTGATCCGAAACGTCGGCCGCGGCGAGTCTTTCGTGGCAGCGGTGATCTGGCCCACGGACTCGCGGCCGTTGAGCAAGTGGCCTTCGTCGTCGACGATGTCGCCGTCGGGTGTCCAGAGCGTTGCAAGCGTCTTGCCGTCGCCCCGCTCGAAGGCCTCCGCGTAGCTGCGGATGGCGACCCTGATCGCGGCCGTGGCCTCGTCCTGCGTCTGCGTCGCGGCTTTGGCAGCCGGCACCGCGACCGGCGGCTGGCCGCGTGCGACGCCACAGGAAACGAGGAGCACAGCGACGGTGACTGCTGGTGCGAGCTTCATACCGCCATTCTACCACCGCCCTGCCACCGCCGTCTCGCGGGGAGAAACTCACGGTGAGAAGCAAGAAATCTCGCCGGGTGGAAGGGCGGTCTGGTAGGGTGATTGCCATGTCCGAACACGCAGCGACTCTCGCCGATCTCGTCCGCCGCCCGAGCGTGAACCCGATGGGGCGGGATGTGTCGGGGCCCGACTATCTGGAGGGACGGGTCACCGACTACCTCGTCCAGCGGTTCATGGCCGCCGGTCTGCCGTGGACACGCCAGCCGGTGTCTCCTGGCCGCGACAACGTCATCGCCCGGCTCGAGGCCACGGTTCCCGACGCTCCCACCATCCTCTGGGATGCCCATCAGGACACGGTGCCTGCCGAAGGCATGACGATCGAGCCATTCATGCCGTTCGTCCGGGATGGGCGGCTGTATGGCCGTGGGTCGTGCGACGTGAAGGGGGGCATGGCGGCGATGCTCGTGGCGATTGATCGGCTGCGGACCTCCGACCGGCCGCGGCTGGCGAACGTTGTCTTCACCGCCACGGTCAACGAGGAGTTTGGGTTCTCCGGCGCGAAGGCGATTGCGCGGCTCTGGAGGACGTCCGAGGTCGAACTCGCTCCCCCGGATCTGGCGGCCCGCGATCTGCTCGGCGGCGTGCCCGCGGCGGCCATCGTCGCGGAACCTACGGAGCTCGACATCGTCACACAGCACAAGGGCGCGGTGCGGTGGCGGATGCGGGTGCACGGCGTGGCCTGTCACAGCGCGTTCCCAGAGCAGGGCGACAACGCGATCTATCCGGCGGGCCGCGCGATCGGCGCGATCGAGTCGCTGGCGCGGGAACTGCTGACGAGACAGCCCGAGCATCCCTGCGGGCCGCCGACGCTGAACCTGGGCACGATCCATGGCGGCATGGGGGTGAACCTCGTGCCCGATCTCGTCGTGTTGGAACTCGATCGTCGCGTTGTGCCCGGCGAGTCGCCCGAGGAGGCCCGCAACGAGGTGATCGCGCGGATCACGGCGGCCTGCGGCTCGGCGCGGATCGAACACGACGCCCCGTTTCTCGAGAGCGCGGGCCTGCCGGCCATGGCTGACCGGACCTGGTTCGACGGGCTCACCGCCGCAGCCCGAGGCAAGGGCGTGGCAGCGCGGCAGATCGCCGCCCGCTACGGCACCAATGCCAGCGTGTTTGCGGCCGCGGGCGTGCCGAGCCTCGTGTTCGGTCCCGGGGCGATCGGTCAGGCCCACACCGCCGATGAATGGATCGAACTGGCCCAGGTCGACACGGCGGCTGACATCCTCGCCGCGACGGTGTCGTAGCCTAGGGCGACGCGCCGCCGGGGACGGCAGGAGTCTCGTCGCCGGAGCGAGGATACGCCCAAGGCTCCTCGAGCTTCCGCCGATCCCCTGCTCCCCCCAACGGAGCAGCGCAGCCGGGTGCGGATGAAACGTGGCGATCGGCTTGGTACAACATCGCCCTTACGGCCGGCTTTATCCGGCATGTCCGCAGTCAGTCATTCCCGTAGCAGGAGCAGGGGTTCATCATGGCAGGCAGGATCAAGGTCGCAGGCCCGGTGGTCGATCTCGATGGCGACGAGATGACGCGGATCATCTGGCAGTTCATCAAGGACAAGCTGATCCTGCCCTACCTCGATCTCGACATCCGCTATTTCGATCTCTCCATGGAGAACCGCGACGCCACCGGCGATCAGGTGACGGTCGATGCGGCCAACGCCATCAAGGAATACGGCGTGGGCGTGAAGTGTGCCACGATCACGCCCGACGAGGCACGCGTGAAGGAGTTCAACCTCAAGAAGATGTGGAAGAGCCCCAACGGCACGATCCGCAACATCTTGGGCGGCGTGATCTTCCGCGAGCCGATCATCATCAAAAACATCCCGCGACTGGTGCCCGGCTGGACGAAGCCGATCGTGGTGGGCCGCCATGCCTTTGGCGATCAATACCGGGCCACCGACGTGAAGATCCCGGGCCCCGGAAAGCTCACGCTCACGTTCACGCCGGCCGACGGCTCCAAGCCGATGGAGATGAACGTGTTCGACTTCCCGTCGCCCGGCGTGGCGATGGCGATGTACAACCTCGACGACTCGATCCGCGACTTCGCCCGCGCGAGCTTCCGCTACGGCCTGGCCCGCAGCTACCCCGTCTATCTCTCCACGAAGAACACGATCCTGAAGGCCTACGACGGCCGGTTCAAGGACATCTTCCAGGAGATCTTCGACGCCGAGTTCAAGACGGAATTCGCCGCGAAGGGCATCACCTACGAGCATCGCCTGATCGACGACATGGTCGCCTCCGCGCTCAAGTGGGAAGGCGGCTACGTCTGGGCCTGTAAGAACTACGACGGCGACGTGCAGAGCGATATCGTGGCCCAGGGCTTCGGTTCGCTGGGCCTGATGACGAGCGTGCTCATGACGCCCGACGGCAAGACGGTCGAGGCCGAGGCGGCCCACGGCACGGTCACGCGGCACTACCGGCAGCATCAGCAGGGCAAGCCCACGTCGACCAACCCGATCGCGTCAATCTTCGCCTGGACCCGTGGCTTGGCTCACCGCGGCAAGCTCGACAATACACCCGCCGTGACCCACTTCGCCGACACCCTCGAGAAGGTCTGTATCCAGACGGTGGAAGAGGGCAAGATGACGAAGGATCTCGCCATCCTGATCGGGCCCGCTCAGCCGCACCTCACCACGCAGGATTTCCTGGCCGCGATCGACGCGAATCTCCAAAAGGCGATGGCGGGGTAGGACTCCCGGCATCGCGGCCGCTGACATGGGGGCGGGTTTCATGGAGAGGGCCGTCGCAGAGCACCCCGAAAGCTTTCGCGCGCGGTTACACCGGGATTGCTGGCCGATCCTGGCGGCCCTGGCCGTGCAGGGCAGCGTGGCGGCCTACCTCTGCTTTCTCAAGCTGATTGCCGACGCCCAACTGCCCCCTGGGCAGAAGTATTCCTCGATCTTCTACCACCTGCTGGCCACCGTCGACTGGCCGGGCGCCCTGCTGGGGTTCGTGTTCCTCGTCGCCGCCTTCCTCCTGCCGCCGCAGCGGTGGATCGACGACCTGACGGCGTGGCTGGGCCGCAATGTTCGCATGGTGGCTGTGGGCGTGGCCGTGGCATTGATGGCCCTGTCGGTCGTCGCCCATCAGGCGTATCCGCTGACGATGGACGAGTATGCACCCACGTTTCAGTCGCAGGTGTTCGCGCGTGGCCGGCTCACGGCCCAATGGCCCGCTGAAATCACGCCGCTGCTCGTGGCTCCGCAGAACGTCGGCTGGTTTCTTGCGGTGTCGAAGTCAACCGGGCAGGCCTGTTCCGAATACTGGCCGGGCCATGCGATTCTGATGACACCGTTCACGTTTCTCGGCATCCCGTGGGCGTTCAATCCGGTGCTGTCGGGCTGTGCGATTCTGCTCGTGGCGGCCGTGTCGCGGCGGGCCTTCGGCGAGCGGGCTGGGGGTTGGGCGGTGCTCTTTACGCTCGCCTCACCGGTGTTCGCCGCCTACGGCATCTCGTTCTACGCGATGACGTCGCACCTTACGCTCAACCTGCTCTACGGCCTGCTCTTGCTGACGCCGACGCTCTCGCGGGTGGCCGGGGCGGGACTGGTGGGAGGATTCGCGCTCGCGCTGCACAATCCGTTTCCACATTTTGTCTTCTCGCTGCCGTGGCTGGGGTGGCTGGCGGTGAGGCCCGACCGTTGGACGCGGTTGCCGCTGATCGGCCTCTGCTACGCGGCAGTGTTTTTGCCGATCGAGGTGGGCTGGCGGCGTGTGGAGGAGTCGGTGCGTGGCAACGGTCCGGTGGCGGTCGCTCCAGCAGCTGACGATGCTGCGACCACGGCTGCCATCCAGGCGACGGCAGCTTCGCAGCCGACTCCGCCTGCGGGGCCTGCCGGCGGCGGTTCGGTCTTGGGGGCGATGCTGGGCTATTTCGCCGCCCTGCAACTGCCCAGCCTCGACGACCTCTGGCATGGTCGCATCGTCTCATTGCTGCGGCTTGTGGCATGGGATGCGCCGGGCCTGCTCGTGCTGGCCTGTTGGGGGTTCTGGACGCACCGGCGTTCGACGGCCGCCCGGCTCTTTGGGCTCTCGGGGCTCTCGACGTTCTTCGGCTACGCTCTGATTGCGGCCAGCGGCGGCCATGGCTGGGGCTACCGTTATTTCTTCTCGGCGTGGAGCTGTCTGCCGATCCTCGCGTCGGGTCTCGCCGCTGATCGGACGCATGGCGAGTCGGTCAGCGTGTCTGTCAACGACGTGATGCGGGCCGCCGGTCTCGCCGCCGTGCTCAGCCTGGCAATCTGCCTCCCGGTGCGGCTCTGGCAGATTCACGCGCTGATCACCGACCACGTTTCACAGTTGCCGCCGCAGCCCGCCGACGCCGGGCTCGTGCAGGGCGACGTCGTCTCGTTCGTCGATCCCAAGAAGGGCCATTTCCGCAATGATCTGATCCGCAACCATCCGTTCTTCGAGCATGGCCCGTATGTGCTCGTGAGCACGGGCTTCGAAAACGATACGCTCGTGATTGCGAAGCTCGCGGAGGCTGCCGGCATGCAGGCCCGCATGACAGCCGCCGACGAGCGTGGATCGACGTGGGTGGTGCAGCCCGCGCCGCCGCAGGAGCCAACGCCATGACCCCATCAGCCAGCGGCCAGCCCGGCGGCATCGACGTCACGATCCTGATGCCGTGCCTCGATGAGCGGATCACGCTGCCGGCCTGCATCGACACGGCCGGGCAGGCGGTCGCAGCCCTGGCCTCCCGCGGGCTCTCGGCCGAGATTCTGATCTCCGACAACGGCAGCACCGACGGCAGCCGTGAGTATGCCGAGTCGCGGGGCTGCCGGGTGACCCTCTGCCCGCAGCGGGGCTACGGGGCCGCGCTGATCCACGGCATCGAGGAGGCCCACGGTCGCTTCATCGTGATGGGCGACAGCGATGCCTCGTACGACTTCCGCGAGGGCGTGCCGATGGTGGCGAAGCTCGAAGAGGGCTACGACCTCTGCATGGGCAATCGCTTCACCGGCCAGATCATGCCCGGTGCGATGCCGCCGATGAACCGCTACCTGGGCAATCCGGTGCTCTCGGGGATCCTCAATCTTTTTTTTCATTCGGGCGTGGGCGACGCCCACTGTGGCCTGCGGGCTTTCCGCCGCGACGCCGCTCTCGATCTGCAGCTCAATTCCCCGGGCATGGAGTTTGCGAGCGAACTGGTGGTGAAGGCCGCCCTCAAGCACCTGCGGATGACCGAGGTGCCGATCACGCTGCACCCCGACGGCCGTGACCGCAAGCCGCATCTGCGGCCGTGGCGTGACGGCTGGCGGCACCTGCGTTTTCTGCTGGCGCTCTCGCCGCTGTGGATGTTTCTGATCCCGTCGGCGGTCTTGATCGGGGTCGCATTGCTCCTCGCTGGGCTGCTCCTTACGACGCGGTCGGGCGAGATGGTGCAGATCGGGCCGTTCCCGATCGGCGACCACTGGCTGATCCTGGCCGGGGGAATGTTCAACCTTGGCCTGTCGGGCTTCACGCTGGGCACGATCGCGCAGGTGTGGGCGAGCAAGCGGGGGTTCTACAGCCGCTCGCGGATTCTCAACGACGGCGTGGCGGCGATCCGTGACGATCGGGCGGTGCTCGTGGGCGCGTTGATCGCAGGCGCGGGCGTGCTCTTTCTAGCGGCGGTGCTCTTCGACTTCCTGCGGGGCGGGTTCGGGCCGGGTGGCCGCATCCGCGAGACGGTGATCGGCACGTCGCTCGTGCTGGCCGGCATCCAGATCATCTTCGCGTCGTTCGTCGTGTCGCTGATCGACAGCGAGCTGCCCCCAAGGGTGTAGCCATCCACCGCGGAATACCGTGCAGACAAGCCCTGAGCGTCAGCGACGGGATATGCCCTTGAACTGCCTGGCCCCGGCCATCAGTCCTCCACCCAATTCGCGTCGAGTTCTTCATGCCCCTTCGGCGTAATCAGAAACCAAACTTGTCGGAGACCCTCCGCGGCCACTTTCGGGAAGGGTACCGGCTCGTAGCGACTTGAGTGGGGGTCGAACCGAAAGATGTGGACCAGCCCTACGGCAGCCAACTCTGAAAGGCAGTCCGCCACCTCAGTGTCGCCGACGTTTCCGTGGCTGGACCGGCGCACTTCGGAGGTGATGGATTCGATGTTCTCGTAATCGTCGCACACCGCGTTCAGGCAGTGGAGGTCCATGATCGAAACGGTCATTTGAAGCCTCCCGGTCGAAAGTGCGGACCATGAATGATGTGTCCATCAGAATCATAGACAGTGTGTTTGGTCACTGCACGGCCGGCGTGGTCGAGATAACCCTCCTGAAGGCTGATGCCCCCAACATTACCCTTTTTTGACGATGGAGTGCGGCGAATGTCGCCGGGTGGCTGGAGCGTGTTGGATTCGCAGGGCAAACCCTCGCCATCCACGGCGACTTTCGTAGAGTTGGTCGGCCTCATGCACAGGCTCGCGACGGCTTCGTGAGTGAACATATGTTCATTTTAAGGGTGGCTTCTGATGATGTCAATCGCCGATCCATGTGGGGCAGCACCGTGACACGTGCAGTGAGCGCGTCGCAAAGACCAACGAACGTTTTGATCGGCCGGCTCCTTGCGTAAACGGCAATGGTTTCTTTGCGTATGCTGGGTGGAGCGAAAAACTCACAGTGGTCGTGGCTGCGGGCCGCGTTTGATATTGCCGATGTCCTCCGTACCTTTGAAAAGCGACCACAGTGGCACACTCCTCGCCCACCACTGGTTTTTCGAGCCGCGTGGCGGCGAGCGGGTGCTCGCGGAACTGGCGGCGTTGTTTCCTACCGCGTCGATCCTGACGGCATTCGCGGCGACCGACGTGTCGGGCTGGCCCGATGCGATTGCCGACCTCCTGCCGCTGGTGCGGCCAAGCCGACTGCAGCCGCTCTTTCGGGCCTCGCAGACGGTGCCCGGTCTCATGCCGTTGCTCTTGCCGTTCTTGCCCTGGGGCATGCGGCGGTCGTTTCAGCGTGAACTGGCCGACGCCGATCGGCTGCTCGTGTCGGACGCGGGCCTCGCGAAGACGCTCGCGCTCGAGACCGGGGCTCCGGTGCATGTCTATCTGCACACGCCGATGCGGCACATCTGGCATGAGATGGCGGAGACCGAGGCCCGGGTGCCGTCACTCGTGCGGCCAGCCGTGCGGCGGATGGTCGAGCGGCTGCGGGGCGTCGATCGCGAGGCGGCGGGCCGCGTGGCCTCGTGGGCGGTCAACTCTCGCACGACGGCGCGGCGGGCGGCTGCTGCCTACGAAATAGCCGAGTCGGCGTTCCGTGTGATCCAGCCGCCGGTCGACGTTCCGGCGGAGCCACCTGCCGAGGGCCCGCGGGCCGGACTACTCGTTGTGTCGGGGATGCAGCCCTACAAGAACGACCGGCTGGCGGTGGAGGCGGCACGACTGCTCGATCTGCCGCTGACGGTGGTGGGAGAAGGGCCGCAGCGGAAGCCGCTCGAGGCGATCGCGGGACCGCGAACGCGATTCGTCGGCTATGTCGATGACCGTCGGCTCGACGAGCTTTACCGGTCGCACGAGGCGTTGCTCTTCTGTGGCGAGGAGGATTTTGGGATCGTGCCACTCGAGGCGATCGGGCGTGGGTGCCCGGTCGTAGCGCTGGCGAGAGGCGGTGCGGTCGAGACGGTAGAGGTGGGCACGAGCGGCGTGTTCTTCGAGGGCGAGACCGTGGACGCAGTCATCACGGCGATCGAATGGTGCCGGCAGGTGGCGTGGGATCGCCTTGCGATGCATGCTTCAATGCAGCGGTTCGGTGCCGGGCGGTTTCGCGAGGAGATAACGGCATGGATGGGGGGGGTCGTCGGATGACGGACATCGGCTCGAGATTGTGTGAGACGGTCCATCATGCGCTGCATGCGACGATCACAGCCGCACTGTCACGCCATGCGGCTCGCGACGGGGCCTTGCTCGACGTGGGCTGCTGGGACGGCGGGCACACGGTGGCGTACGGCGAGTCGTGCCGGGTGAGGCAACTCTTTGGCGTGGAAGTCTGCGAGGATCAGGCCCGAGCCGCGGAGCGGTTGAACATCGAGGTCGCGCGGTGCAACCTCGAACAGCCGCGGCTTCCTTGGCCCGATGCGTCGATGGACATCGTGGTCTGTAATCAAGTGCTCGAGCATCTGAAGAACATCTTCGCGGTGATGGACGAGATCGCTCGCGTGCTCAAGCCCGGGGGGATCCTTGTCGCCTCGGTTCCGAACCTTGGCAGCCTGCACAGCCGGATCATGCTTCTGCTCGGTCTGCAGCCATCAATGATCCGTGTGTTCGGCCCGCATGTCCGGTCATTCACACATGGCGAGTTCAAACTTTTCCTGACGGCCGGCGGCGCCTTCGAGATCGTGGAATCGATCGGCGTCGGCTTCTATCCGTTGCCTGCGACGGCCGTCGGCAACTGGCTGGGACGGCTCTGGCCGTCGGCCAGCCATACTCCGGTCGTCGTGGTACGGAGAACAAATGCACCAGCGGGCTCGTGGGAGTCGATCTACGGTGCGGAGTCGCACCAGACCACGATGTGACAGACTTCGATGAAGATCCTGATCGTCAGCGAGATGTCGGTGCCGTACGCTTTGGTGGGCGGCGAGGTGCGGTGCCCCATGAAAAGCGTTGCGTTTCCTTGTCTCCTGAGATCACAGGCTGGCTGGAAAGCTCATGATCCGTGTTGCCACAGTTCGTATTCGCTGACATCGATGCTGCTGCCCCACGCCACGGCGACACCACCTGGCTCGACATGCACTTTCCGGAACGTCGTCAGATCCTGCAACGGCTTGAAAAGCGGCGTGTTGAGGAGCGGTTTGACGTCATAGTGCTTGACGACGCCATTGTCGAACGAGACGCGAAGCCGATGATCATTCAGCGGCTCAACAGCAACGACCCGCGGTGGCCGCACTTGATCGCTTACTCCAACGGCGGAATCTCTTGGAAATCCTGCGTTTCCCAGATTCGTCTCAAGGCGTTTTGGTTCAGTGTTGCCCATTCCACCACCAGTTTCGCCGCGGTTCGCGGCAGATCGCCTTCGATCACCTCCAGCGTTTCAATATCGTACAGTGCCTGATGCTCGGCATACACAGCGTGAAAATGGGGCGGAGGGTGGTCGCGAAAATAGACCTTTATCACGATCCCGTAGAATCTCGAGACTTCTGGCATATGCGACACCAATGGATGAGTGGTGAACATAATGCCAGTATCCGCAGGCTGCGTCAACTGCCGCAGCCGGTCCGTGGTCTGTCGCGTGCACCATGAAGATCCTGATCGTCAGCGAGATGTCGGTGCCGTATTCGATAGGTGGCGGGGAGGTGCGTTATGCGCTGCTGGCCCGTGAGCTCGTGCGGCGGGGTCACGACGTGACATGGCTCTCGATGCGCCAGCGGGAGAGCCCCGATGAGGAGATGATCGACGGCGTGCGGCATCTGCACCGCGGTCCGAGGATCGCGCAGCCACCGCGGCGGCCGCTTGCCGCGATGGTGCGGTTCATGCTGACCGCGTTCGTCCACATTCTCACGCACCGCTACGACGTCATCGACACGCAGACGTACGCGCCGCTGCCACCGGTTTGGCTGGCTTGCTTGCTTTCACGGCAAAAGATGGTGGCAACGATCCACGACACGTCGGCCGGCGGCGCAGGTGG
>JBIIOL010000435.1:0-3622 GCA_044336965.1 Pirellulales bacterium
AAGATGTCGCGGCAGATGACCATGTTTCCGGCATGTCCGAAGAAGTTCGCCGTCCGGCCGTGTGCGAAGAGCCATGCGATCTTCGTGTTGTAGTAGGCCTCGTAGCACTTCAGCATCAGGGGTGACGTGGCGGGGTGAAGCAGAGTGCCAACGAGCACGTCGGCCGGCGCCTGGTTAATCGACCGGTCGAACTCGGCGAGCCAGTCGACGTGCGGAGGACAGTCGGCATCCAGGAAGACGAGGTACTCACCGCCAGCCGCTTCGATGCCACGATTCCGAGCCAGGTATGGATCGTGACGAGGCTCGTGAAACACGCGGACGCGAGGGTGGCGACTGAGAATTTCTACCGAGTCATCGGTGGAGCCATTGTCGATGAACAGAACCTCGGTGGCCTCGGCCGGAAATGTTTGGGACTCGATCGCGGCAAGCGTATCGGGCAACCAGCGGGCCCCGTTCAAGACCGGCACGATCACGCTGAAGCGAGGTCGAGAGGTGTTCGAGTCCGCGACCGCACTCAGTGGACTGATCATCGTCGCACGAATAGTGTGGGCTGCGGGGGTAAGCGGCGAAGCGGCTCGGATGTTCGGGGGGAGTGACCATCCTAACTCGCTCACCGGTGCGTTGCCGTGGTCGGGTTTCCCGCGGAAATCGGGGAAGCCGAGCCGTGACTCATCACTCCGGATGCTCTCCCTGACTGGAGTGCCGTATTCCGGGGACAGGTCACTCCCGCAAGAAACGACAGAACCCGCTGCCACCATTCAGGTTGCAGCGGGTTCTTCGGGAATTGCGTCAGATACCAAAACTGGCAGGCGGCAGGATGCCGCGCAAAAAAAGCCCGCCGGGGCCATGGATGGCCCGGCGGGCGTAAAGTGGCGGGGACAGGAACCGAACAAACGCGGGTTCACTCGGGAAATCGAAGGGGCGCGTCCGGCTGCGACGCGAAATGCGACGCGATTTCGGCTGATCGCATCGAGTTGCTGGCCCGGGCAGTGGTCCTCGTGGCGGGAATGAAGCTCCCCGAGTCAGCGCGGGAGGCAGTGCTGGCGCGGGTGACTGCCGAGCTTGCGAATACCTCAGAACAGCGACCACCGAAGTCCGAGAGGGCAGGGGAGAGCACCGGGCGCTGACGTGGGGCCTCACCCCGCCTCCCGTATGACCTCCTGATACGCCCGCCAGGCCCGCGAATAGGCGCAGCCCCAGGCCTGGTCATGGCACGCGCGGTCGTGCCCAAGGCTGTAATTTCGAAAGAGGCCGGTCAGGAAGGGACGTCTGTCGGAAAGGCGCGATCGGCACGCCCGGATGGGCTGACGGGCAGGAATCATCGAGCAGGCGGCTGCCCAGTTCGGACGCGTAGCGTCCAATCCCACGGTTGGCGTGGAGTTTGAATCCCACCTCCGTGGCGGTGATGTAAGACTCGGGCCGATGTATACTGGTGCCATGCGAGACTCGATATCCCAGCCGACTGACCAGCTGCAGAAGAGCGACGCCCTCCACGCGTGTGATCGCTCGTCGTGGCCCGTCTGGGTCGGCCGGGTCGGCGAGCCACAGCCCAAAGCCGACTACTGCAACCTCACGCCGTCGCAGCGGATCGCCCTCTGCTGGGAGGCAACCAAGCAGGCTTGGGCGATCACTGGAACGGAATTGGATGAATCCGCATTTCGTCGAGATTCTGAAAGCTTTTCGCGACGAGGGGGTTGAGCACCTCGTTATCGGCGCCCATGCGCTGGCCGCTCATGGCCACGTGCGGGCCACCCTCGATATCGATATCTGGGTGAAGCCCACGGAGATAAACGCGGGCAACACATGGCGGGCCTTGCAACGGTTTCGTGCGCCACTTTCCAAGATGAAGATCAGCGATTTCGCCGAGCCCCAGGTTCTGTATCAGATTGGCGTGCCGCCAAGTCGCATCGACATCATGACGAGCGTCACAGGACTCGAGTTCGACGCGGCGTGGCCAAAACGTATCATGGCGACCTTCGGCGACGTCGTCGCGCCGGTACTCGGACTCGACGATATGCGGAAGGCAAAGCGGGCGGCAGGGCGGCTCAAGGACCTCGCTGATCTCGAAGAACTCGGCTGATCGTAGGCGGTCGCGCAACCAAAGTTCGCTACGTGCGTCCCCCGACGCTGGGTCACCATTTCGGCCGCCAACTGGGTCGGCCCGGGCCGCTCGCGAAAGTCCACGCGGCCTGGGCGAACGGCGTCGTCGAACTCTCGCCGTTTGAGTTCTTGGACCGGCTCGCCGATCTCGTGACGCCGCCGCGCAAGCATCGGCACAGGTATCACGCGGTGTTTGCACCTAATCACCCACCCGCACAACATCAGCACCCATGCCGACCCAGTTCAGCATTGGTGTCGACCCACATCGGCATACGTGCGGAACCGGTACATTCTCCGCTACATCTCCTTTAGAGATCTCTTCTTATAGATACGGGGGTGCCGCATAAAACGACAGAACCCGCTGCCACCATTCAGGTTGCAGCGGGTTCTTCGGGAATTGCGTCAGTTACCAAAACTGGCAGGCGAAACGAGGCCGCGCAAAAAAACAGCCGGCAGGGGCCATGGATGGCCCTGCCGGCGTGAAGAAAGTGGCGGGGACAGGAACCGAACAAACGCGGTTTCCTTCGGGAAATCAGCAGGTCGTCTCCAAGTGCGACGCAGAATGCGACGCATTTTCGACAGATCGCGTGGAAGTGCTTGCCCGGGCGGTCGTCCTGGTGGCCGGAATGAATATCCCGGAGGCCGCGCGGGAGGCAGTTCTGGCGCGGGTGACTGCCGAACTTGTGAATGCCGCCGAACAGCGACCGCCGACGTCCGCGAGGGCAGGGGGGACCACCGGAGGCTGACGTGGGGCCTCACCCCGCCTCCCGGATCACGTCCTGATACGCGCGCCAGACCCGGGAGTAGTCGCAGCCCGAGGCCTTGTCATGCCACTCGCTGTCGAACTCAGCGGGATCGAGCCCCGGCGTCGCGGGCCAACGACATTCGAAATACAATTCGGGCCATGAGCCAGACCTTGACTATTGATGTCCTTGCCGTCGGCGCCCATCCCGACGACGTCGAACTCCACGCCGGCGGCACGCTCCTGCGGTTGGCCTCGCTCGGATACAGCACCGCTATCGTCGATCTGACACGGGGCGAGGCGGCCACCCACGGTACGGTGTCTGAGCGTGCCGCGGAGGCGCAGGCCGCCGCTGCCGTGCTGGGCGCGGCATGCCGCGAGTCACTCGACCTCGGAGACAGCCGGCTGACAGACTCGGATGCCGCCCGGGCCGCGGTTGTTGCATTGCTTCGCAGGTACAGGCCTCGGTTGGTGCTCACGCACCATGCAGATCAGCCGCATCCGGATCATGCAGCGACCGCGAAGATCGTCACGGCGGCTGCCTATCTGGCGGGGCTGCGGCGGGCATGCCCTGCCAACGATCTGCCCCCGCACCGACCGGCTGCGATCCTGCACTTCGGCGTCCCTCGCGGGACGCCGCCGAGTTTCGTCGTCGACGTTGGCTGTTGGGAGGAGGAGTGGGAGCGGGCGGTGCGCTGTCACCGCACGCAGTGGCACGTGGCTGGGCGGAATGCGGGAGAGACGGGGGTCTCGCAGCCAGACTTCCTGCCCCGAGTCATC
>JBIIOL010000436.1:0-3619 GCA_044336965.1 Pirellulales bacterium
TTGCCGATGCGGCTTCGAGGAAGGCGGGACGAGCCGCCGCCCCACGGAAGCGGCCGCCGAGTGTGCTCGTGCTTCTGTCCGATGACCAGCGGGCCGACACGATCCAGGCCCTGGGTAATCCCCACCTGCGGAGTCCTGCGGTCGATGCGCTCGTCGCGCGGGGCACGGTGTGCGACCGCGCCTACTGCATGGGAAGCATGCAGGGGGCCGTCTGCGTGCCCAGCCGCGCGATGATGCTCTCGGGCCGTTCGCTCTTCCGCATCGACGAACACCTGCGGGGCTGCGACACCTGGCCCGAGGCGTTTGGGCGCGTGGGCTACCGGACCTTTCTCACCGGCAAGTGGCACAACGGCGCCGCATCCGCTACGCGATGTTTTGCCGAGGGAAGCAACGTGTTTCTGGGGGGCATGCACGACCAGTTCAGCGTGCCCGTCGTGTCGTTCACGGGGCACGGTCAGCCCGTGAAGACCGAAACCTCCCGCACGCACTCCTCGGAGCTGTTTGGCGCCACCGCGGAGGCGTTCGTGCAGAGCTTGGGTGACGAGCCGTTCTTCGCCTGGGTGGCGTTCACCGCGCCGCACGATCCGCGGCAGCCGCCAGACGGGTTTCGTGAGTGGTTTGTCGGCCGCGAGCCGCCGCCGCCGGACAACTTTCTGCCGGAGCATCCCTTCGACAACGGCGAACTGAAGATTCGTGACGAAAAGCTGCTGGGATGGCCACGGACACGGGAAGAGATCTCGGCGGCCCTGGCCGACTACTACGCCTGCATCGAGGGCATGGACGCGCAGATCGCCCGCGTCGTCGCGGCGCTCGAGGCAAAGGGCCGGCTCGACGACACGATCATTCTCTTCACGAGTGACCATGGACTTGCCCTCGGCAGCCACGGCCTGCTCGGCAAGCAGAACCTCTACGAGCACTCGATGCGTCCGCCCGCCGTGCTCGCCGGGCCGGGCGTGCCCGCAGGCAAGCGCACCGATGCCCTGTGCTATCTCCATGACCTCACGGCCACGGTGGGGGAACTGGCCGGCGTGCCCGCGCCACAAAAGAGTGAAGGCAAGAGCCTCGTGCCCGTGCTCCGTGATAAGCAGTCGGGCGTCCGTGACGAACTGCTCCTGGCCTACCGCAATGTGCAGCGGGCGCTGGTCACGCCAAAGTGGAAGCTGATCGACTATCCCGGGGCGCAGAAGACCCAGCTCTTCCATCTGGAACAGGATCCCGATGAGCGGGTGAATCTCGCCGACGATCCGGTGGAGGCGGACCACCGCGCCAATCTCGAGGCCCGGCTGAAGGCCGCCCAGCAGGCGGCCGGCGATCCAGTCGAAGCGGCAGCAGACGCGCGGCCCAACATGATCCTCTTCCTCGCCGATGACTTGGGCTACGGTGAACTCGGCTGCTACGGCAACGCCGCGGCCATCACGCCCAATCTCGATCGCTTCGCTGCCGAGGGACTGCGGCTCACAGACTGCCATTCGGCGGGCAGCGTCTGCTCGCCGTCGCGGTCGGCGCTGCTCACCGGGCGGACGCCATACCGCAACGGCGTGTTCACCTGGATCCCGGAGGACAGTCCGATCCATCTGCGGTCGAGCGAACAGGCGTTGCCAAAGCTCCTCGCCGGCGCCGGCTACGACACCTGCCACGTCGGCAAGTGGCACTTGAACGGCCGGTTCAACTCGCCTGACCAGCCGCAGCCCTCAGACCATGGCTACGCGTGGTGGCTCGCCACGCAGAACAACGCCGCACCCAGCCACGCCTTTCCCACGAACTTCGTCCGCAATGGCGTGGCGATCGGCAAGGCCGATGACTATTCCGCGCCGTTTGTCGCGAAGGAGGCGATCCGCTGGCTGAAGGAGAAACGCGACCCGCAGAAGCCATTTTTCCTGGCCGTCTGGACGCATGAGCCGCACTATCCCATTGCGTCGGCGGAGCGTTACGAGCAGCTTCATGCCGGCATCGTCGACCGGGAGGAGCGGACCTACCGCGCGAATGTCACGCAGCTCGACGCCGCCTTTGGGCAGCTCATGAAGACTCTCGACGACATGCAGCTTGCTGATTCCACGCTCGTCTTCTTCTCCAGTGACAATGGGCCAGAGGGTGACGGCGAGAAGGGGCCTGGGCGTGGCCTGACCGGAGGACTGCGTGGCCGCAAGCGGTCGATGTACGAGGGCGGGCACCGGGTGCCGGGGCTCGTCCGCTGGCCCGGGAAAATCCAGCCGGGTACGAAAAGTGGCGTGCCGGTGATCGGCAGCGATTTCTTTCCGACGATGCTGGCTGCGGCCGCGATCGAGCCGCCGGCTGGTCGAAAGCTCGACGGCGTGAACATCCTGCCGGTGTTCTCTGGCGATGTGGTGCGTCGGCCGGTGCCGCTCTCTTGGCGATGGGGCGGCAAGGTGGCCTATCGGGAGGGGGATTGGAAGATCGTAGTGGACGAGTCACTGGAAAAGCCCGAACTCTACGATCTCGCTACCGATCGGAATGAATCGACGAATCTGGCTCCTCAGGAACCCGATCGACTGGCCGCGATGATGGCTCGCCTCCGCGCCTATACGGCCGAGGTCGAGGCCGAGGGACCGGACTGGTGGCGCACGGAACCACTCAACGGTCGTAAGAAAAATCCCGACGCAACCCCCAAGGTGAATCGCAAGGACGCTGCATAGCCCGTCGGCCTGGCGAGAGTCTCCGCCGCACCGTGGCCACGGCGATGCTACACTCTTGAGCCTCGCAGAGAGCGTGGGAACCATCAGCCGGAGGCGGGTATGCCTGCACATGAATCACGATCGGAACCAGTCAATCGCGCGGTGGCCGGTTCAGCCAGCAGCCGCATCGGCCTGATGCTCTTCTGGATCTACGTGTTGCTCTACGCCGGCTTCATGGTCCTTGTGCTGTTCCGCCCTGACTTGCTGTCGCTGCGGCCGTTCGGCGGCGTCAACCTGGCCATCGCCTACGGCATGGGGCTGATCGCGGGAGCCTTCCTGCTGGCCATCGTCTACATGGCCGCCTGCCGGGCCGTCGAGGACAGCGGGCCACCTCGCGGCTGACGCGCACGGGCGACAGCGTTTTTGGAAAAGCGTTCTTCGAAAGGACTTCTGGCCGATGCTCTACGAATCCTCCGCCGCTGCCATCGCGATCTTTGCCGCTTTTGTGCTTGGCGTCGTCGGGCTGTCGTTCTATCTGGGCCGCAAGGGCCAGTCTGCCAAGGGCTACTACGCCGCCCACGGCGAGATCCACTGGTTCGTCAACGGCATCGCCTTCGCCGGCGACTACCTCTCGGCAGCGTCGTTTCTCGGTATCTGCGGGATGATCGCCTTCAACGGCTACGACGGATTTCTCTACTCGATCGGCTTCCTGGCGGGCTGGATCGTGGCACTGTTCGTGATCGCCGAGCCGATCAAGGCGCTCGGGAAGTTCACCTTCGCCGACGCCCTCGACAGCCGGTTCAACAGCCGCGGCATCAAGCTGGCGGTGGCGATCTCGACGCTCGTCGTCAGCATCTTCTATCTCATTCCGCAGATGGTCGGTGCGGGTGACTTGATCGTGCCGCTGTTGGGCCTGCCGCATACGGTCGGTGTGATCCTCGTGGGCGTGGCCGTCACCATGATCGTCGTCACCGCGGGCATGGTCT
>JBIIOL010000437.1:0-3615 GCA_044336965.1 Pirellulales bacterium
AAGCTGGAGGGGGAACAGGGACTTCGCGCAGCGGCGAAGTGATCCGGCCATGGAAGCGTCTGGCGAAACGATCAACTACAGACCGGTGAGCAAGCCTGCCGTGGTGGCGGCAGTGGTGGGAGTGCTGTCGAGCCTCGCGATCACGACGCCCCTGCTCTGGATCGTGCCGTTGGTGGGCGTCGTGCTCGCCATCGTGGCGTTGGTCGATGTCGGGAAATCGGGCGCGGAGAAAGCGGGACGGGCCGCCGCGCTGGTGGGCCTCGCTCTGTCGGTTGGCTTCGGTGTGCAGGCCGTGACCTCGAGCCTGATCGCGAAGTCGATCATGGAGCGCCGTGCCCGGGCGGTGGTGAACGCGTGGCTCGACGCCCTTGGCGAGAACCGCCTCTCCGTTGCCAGGAGCATGATTGACCAGAATCTTCTGCCGGCTTCCCATCCGCCCAGCCATGGCCCTGACGATCCGCCGCATCACGACCACGATCACGCTGCCGATGGCAGGGACGCGTCGATCGCATCATTGCCCGCGGTGTCGGCGATCCTCGGGTGTGGCACTGCCGCGGTTCGTGACGTGTGGTCCGCAGGTCGCGACGAGGAGACCGGGGAATACTGGTGCGTGAGTGTGCGGCTTGCGCCCTGCTCCAATGGTGGCACCGTGGACCTGCGTTTGCAACTCATGCCCGTGGTCGCGAACGAGCAGAAGCGGCGGGTGGAGCGCTGGACGATTACGAAGATCGACCTCGGGCCGTAGGTAAAAAGGGGACGCAGCTCTTTTCAGAAACTTTTCAGAAAAGAGCTGCGTCCCCTTTTTGCAGAAGCTATTCCCTGAAGCAGCGGACGGCGTCGATCGAATCAGCGCCTGCGGCGAGCATCACGAGCCGATCGAACCCGAGTGCCACCCCGACTCCCTCCGGCATCGCCTCGCCGTGGGCCGCCAGGAGCCTCTCTGGGGACGGCAGGATGGACCGGCCGTCTGCCGCACGGATGACGTTGGCGGCGTCGATGCGCGTCTCGAGCACGGCCCGGCTGGTCTCTTCCTCCCAGCCATTGGCCAGTTCGACACCCTTGACGAAGAGTTCGAAACGCCGGGCCGCCCGCGGATCGTCGGGATCGATGCGGGCGAAGGCCGCCTGCGAGACCGGCCATGCCTCGAGCATCACGGGCCGTTCGCGTCCCAGCCGCGGCGTGATCACCTCTGCGAGCAACCGTTCGAACCAGCGATCCCATTGTTGGTCGGGAGGATCGCGATCCATTTGAGGAAGCGGATCGAGGCCCGCCCGCCTGCCGGCAGCGGCGAGATCAGCGAGCGTCGCGGCGAGAGGATCGACGCCAGCCCACTCGACAAACGCCTGGGAGCAGGTCATCCGCTCGACCCCGGTGGTGCCGAGACCCGTGTGGCAGAGTCGCTCCACGAGCGCCGCGGCATCGTCAAGCGTCGTGCCGGGCGCATACCATTCCAGAAGCACGAACTCGACGTCATGCTGCCTGCCTCGCTCGCCGGCGCGGAAGGACCGGGCAAACTGATAGATCGGCCCCGAGCCGGCTGCCAACAGTCGCTTCATCAGCGCCTCCGGGCTCGCCTGAAGATACTGGGGTGGCTGGTCGGTGCCGTCGACATGCACGGCGATCGGTTCGATGTGCGCCTCGGGTAGCACCTCGCGTGAGAGCACCGGCGTGTCGACCTCGACGAACCCGAGTTGATCGAACACGTCGCGCAATCCGGAACGGATGCGGCTGCGGAGTTCGAGGATTGGTCGAGTCGACACGGACGGCCGTTTTTGCGTATGGTCAGATGCGGACGGTCACAGGTGGAGGGCTTCGGCCTTCCGTCCCACCAGTTTCTCCACCGCCGCCCTGTACACAAGCACGGGGCAGTGGGCCCGCCTGACGACGGCCTCTGCCACGCTGCCCATGAGCATGCGGTTCATGCCGGATCGGCCGTGCGTGCCGAGCACGATCATCTCGGCCCCCTCCTCGACGGCGATCCGGACGATCTCACCGGCGGGATCGCCCATCGTGAGCCGGTGCGTGAACGCCACCGTCGGATCCGAGGGCCTCACGTCCTCCAGCATCTTGAGAATCCGCTCGGAATTGGGCTCGGGTAGCCCGTAGTAGAGTTCTCCGCCGCCGTACGCCAGAGGCGGCTCCTCCACATGGAGGATCAGCAACGACGCCGACTTCTGCTTGGCGAGCGCCTCCGCATGCGGCAACGCGGCGTCACTGGCGGTGGAGAAGTCGGTGGGAACGATGATGATGGGGCGTGCCATGGCGAGGAACTCCTCGGGGTGAAGACGTCCGCTGCCGAGAACGAAACATGACCGGGTGTGCGAGGACATTCTACGCGTGGCCAAGTGTCGCGGTTCGGGGCTGCCCATGCCCCATCGCGAAGCCTCCAGATGCTGAGGAGCCGGTCGGAGGCACGCGCAGGCGACGGTGAATTCTGCGACTCACGAGCGATTGCAGATTCGTCCAAGAGCCTCCTGTAGCAGAATCCGCCGGCGACCGAGCATGCCGCAGCCGGCGAACCAATACGGCCTTCAGCACAGGCTTCGTCAACTCCCGGGCATGAAGCTAGTGCAGTCGCATGCCGGGCAGGGCGCCGGAGTCGGGGGAGAGAAGGTAGACGCCCGTGGCGCCCGCACCGCTGGCGGCCACCACCATCCCTTCGCTCAGCCCAAACTTCATCTGCCGCGGCGCGAGGTTCGCGACCACCACGACGAGCCGGCCGACGAGCGATTCAGGCGTGTGGAAACCCTTGATCCCCGCGAACACCGTGCGGGTCGTGTCGCCACCGAGGCTGATCGTGAGCTTGAGCAGTTTCTTCGCCTCGGGCACCTCCTCGGCGGCGAGCACCCGGGCCACGCGGAGGTCGACCTTCGTGAAATCGTCGATCGTGCACTCGGGTGCTAGCGGCTCGGCGGCGAGGGTTTCCCCCGAATCGACCGGGGCAGCGGATGGTTCCATGGACGTCGTTCCTTTCGTGGCAGACTGGTTGGGGGCGGCGTGCTGCGTCGGTTCCTTGACTTTCGATTCCTGGGCCAGGCTGAGCGAGGCCGCCAGCATGCCCTCGATCTGCGCCGGCTCGACGCGGCGCATGAGCGGGCGGAAGCTGCCGACCGGTTGGCCCGCGAGCGGCCGCTGCGACTCCTCCCAGGAGAGGATGGGCCCGCCTACCAGTTCGCTGACCTGCGTCGCGAATGCCGGCAGCACTGGCGACAGGTAGACAGCGATCTGCCGGAAGAGATTGATCGCCACGCTGGCCACGTCCTGCAGCTTCGCGGCCGACTCGGGGCCGGCCTTGGCGAGCTTCCATGGCTGTTCGGCGTCGACGTAGGCGTTGGCTCGGTCGGCGGCCTGCATGATCGTCCGCATGGCGCGGGCAAAGTCGCAGGCCTCGTAGGCCTCGGCGATGGCGGCGCCGTCGGCTGCCGCTGCGGCGAAGAGACCGCCGTCATCAGGATACCGCGACGCGAGGCCGGTCTGTTCCAGCCACCGCGCGGTGCGGCTGGCGAGGTTGACCACCTTGCCGACCAGATCGGAATTCACCTTGGCCGTGAACTCCTCGAGGTTCAGGTCGAGGTCGTCGATGCCGCCGGAGAGTTTTGCGGCGTAGTAATACCG
>JBIIOL010000438.1:0-3609 GCA_044336965.1 Pirellulales bacterium
AACGGGGTGCCCGGGGCCGCCGCATCGGAGCGTCGGGGTGGGCAACGCTGGGAACGATGTCGCGGCTCTGTCTGCCGTGACCGAGCGAATCGCCTGAAGAATTTCGAGGTATTCCATGGCCCGCGACCATTCTCCTCGGATCACCAGCGTGTCTGCGGGTGCATCGTGCGTCAGCCGTCCAACCGGGCCACCAGTGTTTCCACGAACGCAATGACGTCCGCCACGGTCGTGCCCGCATGCACGAAGTCATCCTCGACTCGAATACCGCATCGCTCCTCGATAACGTCGAGCCACTCCATCAGATCGAGCGAGTCCAGCCCCGTGTCGGCCAGTCGCACGTCAAGAATGGCACCACCTTGGGGAGCCTTACCGCCCAGTTCGGCGAGAGACTCCAGCACGATGAGTTGCACGTTTGGAAGCATGGGCGAGTCGCCGGACGAATGCGAAGCGTAGCCGCTCGAGAACCCTAATTTCGGTTGCCGCGACTGTCAAATAATTGAGGAGATGCACTGTGGCACCTTCCTGCGTCAGCGTTGCTTCTTTCGCGACTGCCGCTTCTGCCGTGCCGCGTCGCCCGCCGGCACCGGAGGCTCCTTGCTGCCCAGCTTGGTGAACGGCACGTTGATCACCCGGCCGTTGCCAGCCGCGGCGTTGCCCGAGGCCACGCCCGCAGCGGCCGTGGCGGGGAGCGTGTGCGGCAGCCAGAGGCGTTCCGCGATGCCCCACAGGCTCGACGCGATGAAGTAGAGGCAGAGGCCGCACGGCACCTTGAAGAACATCAGCGCCATGAAGAACATCATGTACTTCATCACCTGCTGCTGCACCTTCGCCTGCTCGTCTACCGCCGGCGGCATGAAGAGTTGCTGCTGCCAGAGAAACAGGCCGATCGTGGCCAGCGGAAAGAGATTCAGGTAGGGGCCGAGCCAGGCCTCCGGGGCCGACAGGAACGGCGGGAGCAGCTTCGACCAGTCGTAAAACATGTCGGGGGCCGCCAAATTGGAGCACCAGCGGATCGCCGAACTGAAGAGCGGCGCCTGCCTTAGTTCGATGTCGGTGGCCAGCGACCTGTAGAGACCCATGAAGATCGGGATCTGGATGAAGACGAGGAGGCAGCCCCCCATCGGGTTGTAGTCGTGTTTCCGCCACAGCTCCTGGGTGGCCTTCGTCCGCTTCTCCGGCTCGTTCTTGTACTTCTCGGCGATCGCCTTCATCTCCGGCTGCAGCACCTGCATCTTCTGCGACGAGAGCGCCTGCTTGCGGCTGATCGGAAACATCGCCCCGCGGACGAGCACGGTCAGCAGCAGGATTGCGATCCCGTAGTTGCCGATCACGGCATGGAGGGCGTGGAGCACGGCGATCATCGGGCGGGCCACCCAGCCGAACCAACCGTAGTAGACGAGGTCGTCCATCCCGGCGGCCTTGGCGCCGTACTGCGATAGCAGTTCCGGCTTCTTGGGACCGGCGAAGATCTCATAGCGGTGGGCCACTGTCGTGCCCGGATCGATCGAGATCTCCTTGGACACGAGCCGGCTGGTGACATCGACGAGCTTGCGGCGGGCCGCGAGCGGAATCTCTCCCACCACCAGCGGCCGCACCTCGTCGAGGGCGGGCACATCGGCGCCGGTGGTGGCCGGGATCAACGCCGAGGCGAAGTAGAGGGCGTCGACGCCGGCGAACGACAGCGGCTTGCCGTCGCGGACCGCCGAGGCCGGGTGATCGAGCGTGCCGTCGGCCATCTTCAGGCCACTCACCAGGGTGCTCTGCTCACCTGAAAACCGCATGGCAACGTCGCGGACTGCGAGCGTGCCCCAGTCGCGGGCGATCCGCGACGCATACCACCAGCCCTCGGTCGGCAGGCCGGTGGGACCGTCGAGCGCGTAGGCCACGCGGGTCGGCTTGTCGCCGCCGGTGAGTTCGACGACGAGTTCCAGCCGCTGGGCGGGACCAATAGCTGAGCCCGCCCGGTCGCCATCATCGGCAGGAGCCGGCACGAGCCGGTATTCCTTGGCCACCGTCAGCCCGCCGGGCAGTCGCCTGGTGAACCGCACCATGCTGCCATCCGCGGCCGCTTCCGACTGCCAGTCGCGGTCGGCCAGTTCCTGCCCCGGGATCTCGAGCAACGGCTCGCGCCGCTTGCCGCCGTCGCGGGCCTCGAGCGACAGTCGAAATGAAAACGGATCGCACGGCTCAGCCTCGGGATCGACGACGGGCTGCGTGCGATACTCCGGCCGCACCACCTCGAGCGGACGTCGCGCCAGCGCGACGTCGCGGGCGATCGTCTGACCATCGCGGCGGATGGTGATGGCCACGGCGTGCCCGGGATGGGTGGTGGCCAGCGCGTCGTACAGACTGCGGGGATTGGGTGTGGCCGTGGAGCCAACCTGCGTGATGATGTCGCCGGTGCGGAGACCGGCCAGGTCAGCGGGCGTGCCCGTTCCCACGACACCGATGCGGCAGCCCTCATCGCCCGCCGCGACCGCGTCGACCTCCTCCAATGCCAAGTGGCCGATGTAGCCTGAGCGATCGTCCTGATCGTGGAAGCTCTCGCTGGCAAGTTCGATGCGTTCGACGGCCGCACCGCGGCTGGTAAGGGTGACAAGCATGCCCGTCGGGCCATTCGGGTCGAGCGAGCCCAGCGTGTGATGCTGCCGCTTTGCCGCGGGCCCCTCCTCCGCGGTCGGAGAGACGGAATCCGCGTCGCGATCCGCCCCGGCGGCGGCATCGGCCGGCTTCGACGATGCCTCGCCAGGATTGTCGCCAGGGTTCAATGCCGCGGCGTCACCGACTTCCGCTGCCTTCCGGTCGCGGATCGGTTTGGGAAAGAGCCAGAGTTGCAGCAGTTGGCCCGCCAGCACGATGGCCAGCGAAATGGCGATGAACTGGGCGTAACGACGTTCCACGAATGACTCCGGATGAACCCACGACGTGCTCAGGCCTCGAGCCGGCCTGCCTGCACGGGGGTTCTTCGGAGTATATCGGTTCCTGCTCGGGCTATCTGCCCTGCATCAGCCGATCCCCGAGAAAATTGTCGAGGTCGGCGATCGCATGGATTTTTCGGCAGGTGACGTCAGATGGATACTCGATCCGTCGATATCGGACTGAATCATCCTCCAGGATCAGGTAGCAGGCGCGGGAATCCCCGTCACGTGGCTGCCCCACGCTGCCGCAATTGACCATGGCCTTGCCGGTCGGGAGAGCCAGCCGCTGCTCCTGATTCGGCCCCGACTTCGGCACCGATGGCGAGATGAAATCGGGAGCAGTCGTGAAGATGCCGGGAATGTGGGTGTGGCCCTGGAAACAGTATTTCCCGAACAGCTCGAAGATGTGCTCCATCTTGAGCGGGTTGTAGATGTCTTCGGGAAAGACATATTCGTCGAGCGGTCGGCGGGCGGAGCCATGCACGAACAGCAGATCCCCCTCAGTGTGCGTCCGCGGCAGTTCGCCGAGAAAGTCGGTGAGGGGCTCGGAGGCATTCCTCGGCAGCCGGTCGTGCTGTTCGAGTTGGGCGCGGGTCCAGCGGATCGCCTTCTCGGCCCCCACGTTGAACCCGTCCGGGTCAAACAGCGCGCCCTGGTCGTGGTTGCCCAGCAGCACCATGCTGCAGCGTTC
>JBIIOL010000440.1:0-3602 GCA_044336965.1 Pirellulales bacterium
GCTGCTGTTGCCGCTCGCCCTGCCGGTCCTCTGCGTCATGGGGACCGCATACCTGGTCGGGAGAGCATGGGCGGGACTGTGGCAGTCCCGCGGACTTCGCGACGCGAGCGCACGTGCGGCATGACGACAGGAGCAGCAAATATCACCGACAACACGACCGCGCAAGGGAGTCGTGCTGCGCTGCAGACCCGCGAAACGCTCGCAAGCCTCAAGACGCGATACCCCTGGCCAACGGAACGGCCGTCCGAGTCGCCGATCCTGTGGAGCCTGGATTATGGAGGGCGGCGACTGATCACTGACGCGATCGCATCGCGCGGCGTCAGCGTGCTGCTCGAGATCGGCTCATTCCTCGGCGGATCGGCCCGTCAGTGGCTGGCCGCGTCGCAGGAGGTCGTCGTGGTCTGCGTCGATCCCTGGCCTGACCTGATCGACCCGGGGGCGGGAATCGCGGCCCATCGCATCGGCCGTGCCTATCGTGACCAACTCCATGCCCCGGAAGGTGTCTATCGGTCGTTCATTTCCTCGATGTGGGACGTCCGGCACCGGATCGTTCACGTGCGGGGTATGTCGCTGGACGTACTGCCGGAGTTGCACTCGCTGGGCCTACGGCCCGACATGGTGTACATCGACGCCGACAAGAAGGGTCACGAGATCCCGGTATGCGATGAGCTTTTTCCTGACGCCGTCATCGCCGGGGACGATTGGAATTGGAGCGATGGATACTCGTTTCCGATTCGGGAACCTGCATCCAGATCGGCACGCGATAGGGGGCGCCGGCTCAAGTGCGTCGGAACCACGTGGTTGATCGACGACTGCCCATGGACCATTCGCGAGAGACTTCTGCAATTGCAGTCGTCTCCCCGCAGCCTGACACAGGCCGCTCACTCCCTCATGAGGCGTCTGAATGGAACAACGAGCAGCGGACGCCGCCGATAGCCGGCGCCAACAGAGCAGCACCGCTGCCGGCATACCGGCCAACGGCATTCCGCTACCGGCCTGGAGCCAGCAGGTCGCGGAGTTGGAGCACGCCATCGCCACGCCTCGGGCCGTGGTAGCAATGCCGCAACGCAAAAAGCTCATTCGCGGATGCCTTCATGACCGCGCCGGTTTACGTTGCCCAGCCTCGCAGCGCAGTGCGAGAGGCGAGCATTTTATCCTCGGCGATCCGGATCGTATCGATCCGCATCAGTCGGCGCGGTGGGTGCCAGGCCGCAGTATCTACCTAGGGATTTCCTCCCGTCACTACGGCCACTTTTTGCTCGAAACCCTCTCTCGATTTTGGGCGCTCGAACGACTTGGCCCGTTCGACCACTACGTCTTCCACCATCTCTACGGTCTGCCGTTGACGCCGCGCTGGTTCCAACCGGCCCGGGAGTGCTTCGCCTGCTTCGGCATTCCGCTGGATAGGGTGATCGTGGTGCGCCGGCCGCTGCGGTTCGAGCGAGTCGTCCTGCCGAGCTCCCAGCTGGAGATCAGCAATGGTGTGGAACCGGCCATGGCCGCTACGTACCGACGTGTGGTGGAGCACTGCCTCGCACAGCCCGCTTGCGGCCCCGGGTTTCTTCACCGCCTGCGGGGCTGGCCCGGTGACGGGCCGTTGCGTCTCTACTTCTCGCGGCGTCGAGTTCGTGGGAACCGTCCGATGTGCAACGAGCGACAGCTTGAGCGAGTGTTCACCGCGGCTGGGTTCCGCATTCTTCACCCTCAGCAGTGGTCGTTCGCGCGGCAGGTGGCGCTGTATCAACGCGCCGAGATCATCGCCGGCGCCGAGGGATCAGCATTGCACAACAGCGTGTTCGTCCGACCGGGCACACCCGTGATCAATGTGGGCACCCCGCGACGCAACAGCGGGCTCACGCTCAATCAGCGCATATGCGATAGCCTGTCTGGGGCCAAGTCACACTTCCTGCCGTTCGCCGGAACTGCTTCAGGTGGCGAGCGTGCCCACTACGACATCGACATTCTTCGGACACGACTCTTGGGCCTGCTGGGGGACGTAGGGGCCTGACGCCTGCCGTTGGCGGTGGGCAGGCGTTGCCGTCGAGCGACAGCGCAGATTGCAGCGCACCTGCAACGCGAAAAGCGACTCAGCAGGCGTCCGCATCCGGCAGCACGGAGCCGCACAAAACAACAGAACACGCGACCACCATTCAGGTTGCAGCGGGTTCTTCGGTGTTTGCGCCAGTTACCAAAACTGGCCGAATGGCGGTGACAGGAACCGAACAAACGTGGTTTCGCTCGAGAAATCTGCGGTTCGTGTCGAGCTGCGACGCAGAATGCGACGCGATTTCAGCTGATCGCATCGAGTTGCTCGCTCCTGCGGTCGTCCTCGTGGCCGGCATGCGGATTCCCGAGTCAGCGCGGGAGGCAGTGCTGGCGCTGGTGACTGCCGACCTTGCGAATGCCTCCGTACAGCGACCACGCACGTCCCCGAGGGCAGGGGAGAGCACCGGTCGATGTCGTGGAGGAGATCACTCCCGAGGCTTATCGACGTGGTGCAGGCGTCTTTGGTCACCGGACGTTGGCTGATGTGGCGTCGATTCGGCTTTCTTGGAAAGTCGACCGATACCCGGTTCTTCAGATCTGCGAAACCATGCCGTCGCTCGTGCCGAATGACTCGACATCGACGCCGACCTGCTGCGCCACCCGCACGAAGAGATTGCACAGCCGCTGGTTCTTCGTGCGATCGAAGGCGAGGTGTCCAACGTGCTTCAGCCCGCCCCCGGCCACGATCACCGGCAGGTTTTGGCTCGAGTGGGCGCTGGCGTTGCCAAGATTGCTCGCGCTCACGACCACCGTATGGTCAAGGAGCGTTCCGTCCCCTTCGGCCGTCGTCTGCATCGACTCGAGAAACCTTCCAAACTCGTGCATCTCGATGTCTTCGATCGTCGCGAGCTTGGCGATCTTGCTCTCGTCGAGTCCGTGGTGGGAGCTGTCGTGGTGATTGCCCACAAGCTCGGGATTCACGTCGGCCGGCACCTTCGGCGTACCCACCTCACCGAAGGAGAGCAGGATCACCCGTGTGGAGTCGGTCGCGAAGGCCAGTCGCACGATGTCGAACCACAGCCGTTCCCGCTCGGTGACCTCCTGCATGGACGGATCTCGCGTGGGCGTCGGAAGACTCACCTTCGGCTTCGGCGAAGACGCCCACGACTTGGAACGGGCCAGCACGTGCTCCGCCTCACGAATCGAAGAAAACAGGAGGTCGATCCTCCTCCGATCGTCGGCCCCGAGATCGAGGCCGAGCGTCTTCGCCTCTTCGCGCACCCGGTCGAGGATGCTGTGGCCGTGGCGAATCCGTCGCATTTCCGCAGCCACCTCGCCTGGAGCCCCGTCGAGAAAGAGCATCTTGAACGCCGCCGTCGGCCGGTTTTCAGGCGGCACCGCCGCCCCCTTCGCGGTCCACGACGTCGGCCAGTTCGATTTGCCCAGCACGAGATTGCGATGCCGGGTTTCGGCGTCGATGCGTTCTGCCACGAACTGGTCGAGGGAGACGGAATTGCGAAGCTCGCGATCCGGGTGCGCGATCCTCTCCCAGTCGACACCGGTGAACAGGCCTGGTTCCGAATGGTGATGGCTATGCCCCGGATGTGAGATGCCCG
>JBIIOL010000439.1:0-3602 GCA_044336965.1 Pirellulales bacterium
CGCCGAACTGCAGGCGGACGGCGCCACGCACGTGCTCGACAGCAGTCGGTCCGACTTCCAGGAATCGCTTACGAGCCTGGCCCGAGACCTCAAGGCCACGTGGGCCGCCGACGCCGTGGCTGGGAGTATGACGGGCATCCTGGCCGCGTGCATGCCCGCCGGCAGCACGATCGCGGTCTACGGCGTGCTGTCCGGGGGCGAATCGATGGTCAATCCGGGCGACCTGATCTTCCGTGGTCAGAGTGTGACCGGCTACTGGGTATCCCGGGAGTTTCACGATCGCAGTCCACTCGGGCTCCTGCACATCTGGCGGTTTCTGCGGAGTGCCCGTGGGCTGCTCACCACCGACCTGCAATCCAAGGCCCAGGCCCACGTGCCGCTTGAGGACATCGCCACCAGCCTGCCGAAGCTGCTGCAGTCCACGAGCAAAGGAAAAATCTATATCCGTCCGGGCGGTTGACTCTCTCAGCATGTATCCCAAAAAAGTGGACCGCGTCGGAGACGAGCCGTGTCCAAGGATAGGACGGTCAACAACACTTCCGCATGGCGGTTCTCATCCTCTCAGTGCTTCAGTCTCTCGGCTTCCTCGCACTTCATACAGCCGATGACCACCGCTTCGCGGCGGTGCTTCTCTCGTCGTCTCGTCATCGAAAGTCTCGTTGCCCGTAGGGCAGTAGACCTTCATATCGACTGGATCATGAATTCCAAGGCAGGCCAGTTGATTGCCAGTCGGAACTCCTGCCGGCTATCCTAGTGACGGTTGCGCATGTGCGTCGACCGCGTCGCGGGAGTCGATCCATGAGATGGTGTGCGTGCGTCTGCCGGGCTGTGGTGTGGCTGGCACTCCTGATAGGGGGGCCGCTTCTGGCTCAAGACCCAGTTCCCGAGGGCAACGGCTCCACGCTCGAGGATCTTGACTGGATGGTCGGCGACTGGTTGCTCGTGCCTGACGACGAGGCGGCGACGAAGCAGGCGGGCGCGATGCGGATGACGGTGCGATGGGACGAGGGCCGTGCGTTTCTCGTCCGCGAAGCCACGCTCACGCCGCCGGAAGAGTCTGGCGAGCCGGTGGTCACGCTCCAGCAGCGGATCGGCTGGGATCCACTCGTCGACCGGATCCGCTCGTGGAGTTTTTCAAGCGACGGCAGCCGTGGAGAGGCCACCTGGTTTCGGGACGGCGATTCGTGGGTCGTGCGGGGTACGTCTGTGCTTCCCGATGGCACACAGACGAGCGCCATCAATATCTACACGTTCGACGGTCGGGACCGCTGCACGTGGCGTGTCGTGCGGCCCGCTCTGGCCCTCGACGACGATCCATCCGCGCGGGCCACGTGGGTTCGCACCCCAGGGAGCACCACTCCATGATCGCCCTGACACAGATCGCCCTGACACAGCCACGACGATCACGCGCAGCAGGGACGCTGCTTCGAGTCGGCCTGTGCGCGGCCGTGGCTCTCGCCCTCGCCACCTTCTCCACGGATCACTCACGCGCCGCGGCTGCCGACGATGCGCCCGACCGCGCGTCATGCGATCTGGCCCGCAAGGCCGACATCATGCACGGGGCCCAGTGGCAGCGGGCGATCGCGGAGCTCGGCAATTGGCTCACGACGCAGACCGTCTACACGCCAGCTGAAGTACGGCGCATCAAGCTGCGGTTCAACGAGCAGGTGGCGGCGATGTCGTCGTACGAGATCGAATACCTGCTTGACTCGGTTGAACAAAAGATGCGGCTGCTCGACACGCCCGAGGCCCGCGACGCGAAGGCTTGGCTCGGCGAATATCTGTCGGCGATGTCCGACGCGCGGCGGGCCCGCGAGCTGCGCAACGTGCCGAATCTGCTCGACATGAACGCGGCCCAGCTCTGGGAGGAGATCCAGCGGATCGACCGCAAGCGGGGCTCGCTCCAGCAGCGGCAGCAGGGCGTCGTGGCACGGCAGAACGCGCTCGTTGATCGGTCCACGGCGAACCGCCAGGCATCGGCCGACGCGGCCCGGGCGACGGCGGAGCGGCGGCGGGCCGCCCCGACGCAGGCACCCGCTCGCCAGGGAGGCGGTGCGATGCCATTCTCCGACGTACCGCAGCGGCGGATGTCGATCGGCGTGGGGCCGTTGGGTGCCTTCATTCAGATGTGACGGGTGGCTGTGACGAGCGGCCGGGCCACTCTCTCTCCCGCCCGTGGACCGCCCGCCGACTGGGGCGAGCTCGTGCAGGTCCACTTTCGACCGCAGCGTCGTTCAAGCGACGGATAGACGAGCTGCCCGTGATCGACATTCGCAGCCTCTGACGGCATTCCATGCCACGGTGCGGACGGCCCGCGAGAAGAGCGGCTTCAAGGCGGGCTCGAGCCGACGAGAAAAAACCGGCCTTGAGCGTGGATCGGACACTCCTTGGCAGCTGCAGGCTAGGGCCGCATCCAGCCCAACCAGCCCCGGCCGTTGCTTCTCGCGATCCGCTCCGCCCGGCCGACGCTTGTCGAAGTGCGATTGGCCGACCTATCCTTGTTCGAACCTGGATGCTGGTGCGTTTCGTCGTGTTCCTGTGGATGTTTCGTCTCGCCTGCTACGATCTTTCCGATGAACGCCACCCCGCTGCTTTCGAGTCTGCTTGCCGCTCTCGCCGAGGTGAAGGTCGAGGTGGTTCTGATCGGCAATGCGGCAGCGGCGATCCAAGGTGCCCCCGTCACCACGATCGACTTCGACTTCATGTTTCGCGACACGCCGACAAACCTCCGTAAACTTAAAATGGCTGCCAAGGTGTTGCCTGCGATCGTGATGCGACCGTACTACCCGGTGTCGAAGCTTTACCGAATGGTCAACGACGACACCGGCCTCCAGGCCGACTTTATGCCTGTGATTCACGGCGTGCGTTCGTTTGAGGGGCTCAAGAGTCGAGCAACGCGGCACGTTGTCGGTGGGCAGCCGGTGCTTGTCGCATCGCTCGACGATATCATCAAGAGCAAGAAGGCTGCCGGCCGCGACCGCGATCGGGCTGTGATCCCGGTTCTGGAGCAGACGCTCCGCGCGATTCGCAAGCAGTGACGGAGTGTCCTGCCATGAGGAGCGACTGATGTCCCGCAGGAAGAGGCCCGCGAAACGGCAACTCGCGCAGCAGAGGGCTGGCCGCGGACTTCACGCGGCCGTCTCAGCCAACGACCGTCGTGCATCGCTCGCCAGCCTCGCCGCCGAGAGCGACCGTCATCTCGAGGATCTCATCGCCCGCCGGCTCGCAATGCCGGTGGAAAAGCGGATGAACTTTCTCCGCCGCCGTCTGCCGGGCGGCGGCAGTTGCCTGTGACCTGACAGAAAAGGCACTGCGAGGCGGAGGGTAGTTCCCAAAAAGATGCGGTGCCGTCGTTGGTACGGCTTGAGTGCCCCGCGCAGCGAGGCTACCACGAGCACGGCCTCAAGCGGCACACCCGGCGGCAAAACCGCCGGGGGCGTGACCACGGACAAGTCGCTCGGTCGTGACAATAGCAGCGGCCGGCTGCTCAGTATTGTGCACGAGGCCGTACCATTTGTCGAAAGTTGCCCTGATTCTAGGTCCATACGTGCATTTCACGGCGGCCGAGCTGGGGCGGTTCGCGATCAAGCGGCGGCCATCCG
>JBIIOL010000441.1:0-3601 GCA_044336965.1 Pirellulales bacterium
CTCGCGATCCTTGGCGCGGACCTGCTCGGTGATCACCTCCCAGGTCACCATCGGCCCCATGTAATGGCCATCTGAATCCTTCAACGCCGTGACACTGAGGTCGAGCGTCTCGTCGCCCAGCTTGATAGGCACGCGATGCGGGAGATTGCCCGGATCGGAGACGATTGCTCGCTGCCGCTCCGGCTGGCGGTGAAAGATGTCGATCGACTTTCCGACGATCTCGTCCACCGGGCAGGGCAGCAGGTGCTGCAGGCCGCGAAGGGCGGTGTATGAAGCGGGATTCATGTAGATGATCTTGAAGGCGCGGTCGGCCAAAATGAGACGAACCGAGGTGTTCTCGACCATCTGCATGTATCGCTGCGCCATCGTGCGGTCTACATTTCCGGCGAGCACCTTGTCGGTCACATCGAGGGCGAGCTTGACCACGCCCGTGAGCTTGCCCCGTGGGCCGGAGACCGGGCTGTACGTCGCCTGCAGCCAGACCGGGCGGCCATCTTTTGCAACCCGTTGAAACTGTCCCGCCTGAAATTCACCGTTGCGGAGCGATTCCCAGAACCGGTGATAACCATCGCTGGTACGGACATCCTCGCCGACGAACATGCTGTGGTTGCGGCCGATCACTTCAGCACGGGTGTAGCCCACCAGTCGGAGAAAGTTGTCATTGGCGTCGACGATCTTGCCGTCGAGACCAAACTCAATCCGTGCCATCGAACGATCGATCGCGTTGATGACCGGCCGCGCAGCCATGCCCTTCGTGATCGCCATGTTCAGTCAGCTCCGAGAGAGGAACGGGAATCCGTGACGCCGTGAAGGCTGACCCGATGGACCTCGTCAAGGTTGGCGGGGTCGAGCATCTGATCGGCGTCGAGGAGAATGAAAAGTTCGTCGCCCACGCGGGCAAAGCCATCGATGAATGTGCGGCCGGAGGCCATGGTCGTGTCCGGCGCCGCTTGAATCTGATCCGCTGCAACCCACATCACGCGGTATACCGAGTCGACATTGCAGCCCACCGTTCGCGAACCGACGTTCACGACGATGGTACGCGTGTCCGCATCGATTTCCCTGTAATCGAGTCCGAACAGGACACGCAGGTTGATGATTGGGATGATCGTTCCCCGCAGGTTGCTCACGCCATCCATGTAGGGGGGCACCTCGGGAATCCGTGTGACGCTCGCCGGAATGACGATCTCCCGGATCTGCTCGATCCTGAATGCGTGTTTTTGTCCGGCGATTTCGAAGCCTACGAGTTGCTGGGCGTTGGCGGCCAATCCGGGCGTCTGTCGAAGGCCTGCGGCGGCTGTATCCATGCAATCGATCCCGTGCGTCTCGAATCAGTGCGGTCTGCCCCGATGTCGCCCTTGGAAATCCATGCAACACGCGACAACGCGACGGAGCCTGCCCCTGCCACCGTTCTCTTGGATATAGCCTACACTTCCACGTCGATCAAATGACGTAGTTGGGAAATATTCGCCAGTCGCGCCATTCCGCATGACCGGCATAACTCGTCGTTCCTCGCGCATTCTCTGCCGCCATCGCGGAGCCTTGGCCAGCTAGATGGGCAGCTTCTCCGGCGAACACTCCCACTCCTTCGTAAACCGCTCTGGCTGGCGCGAGTTTCAGACGGTTTTGGCGGGCCTTCGACGGGAATGCCCTCCAGCCTTCCCTGTCGCCGTTTGGGCCTCCTGGCTGCCCGAAACGATCCTGGGCCAGTGCCTTCGGCGGGAGAAGCGGTTCGTGGTCCAACTCAACCGCGATCTTGGTGAGCAGCAGGCCGTCGAGGCGATCTGCCACGAATGGCCGCACGCACTGGCTTGGAACTTTTCACTTGATCAGCTGGCCAAGACGCCGGGGATCAGCCCCGTAGAGTTCGACCGCGCCTGCCATGACGAGGCTTGGGGCTGCGCCTACCCACGGGTCTGGCGGGCGTATCGGGAGGTCATACTGCAGGTGGCGTGACGGCCGTGCAGTGGGTCCTCGACACTGTTAGCAAAACTGTTAGCAAACGCACCCTCAGCGCGCAAATCCTGCGTCAATCGACACGCCCCGTTACCGAAGAAAACGCGCAGCCGCAATATGACCGTGGCCTAACCTTCGGGTTCGTCTGGACTTTTAATCCGTTGGTCCTGGGTTCGAGTCCCAGCAGCCTCACTTTTCGTAACTACTTGTTGCCGCTTGGACTTACGCGCGGTCGAACCACTCGCGCTCGAAGGCTCAGATCGGCCACTGTGAGACGAACTGTTAGGTAGATCGCCCAAAAATGCCGGCGATGTGGCCCGCTCATATGCAGCCCAAGCCGCGTCGGCCTTCGTTTGAGCGTCGGTGCCCACGTAGAAGCGGAGAGTCGTCTCGATCGACTCGTGCCGCATCAGCTCCTTCAGCTGCGCGGGCATCAGTCTCGCCGCCCATCGCTCACCAAATGCGCGGCGAAGATCGTGGGCGGACGCATACTTCATCTGAGTGGGGTCTCTGGGGTGACCTGCCCCCCTTCAACGGCGCCACTTCCAGGGAGACAATCTGGGGGTGGAGCAAACCAAGGGAGGCAACCAATGCCACGCGGAAAGAAGGAACTGGCTGAGCAGATCATCCCCAAGCTTCGAGAGGTCGAGGTTGAGGTGGGGAGAGGCAAGACGGTCCTGGAGGCGGTCAAGAAGATCGGTGTGACGGAGCAGACCTACTCCCTTGGAAGAAGAAGTTCAGTGGGCTGCGGATCGACCAGGCGAAGCGGCTGAAGGACCTTGAGAAGGAGAACGCCCGGCTGAAGCGGCTCCTTGCTGATGCGGAACTTGACTCTGGCGTTGCGCGAGGCAGCATCGGGACGCCCTCAGCGCCGCAGCTCAACTTCTGAGCCTTTTCACCGCGGCGGCGAGCGGTCGAGCACGTCAGAGGTGTTCTAGGCCGTGATCGACTGAGCGAACGCCGGGCATGTCTCGTGCTTGGGCAGCATCGGAACACGCATGGAGCTATTGCCTAGTCGCGGATCGTACCTCCGATGGCCGGCCGATCCGGATGCTGACGGCTGGCAGTCATGGACGAGTGAAGACGTTCTCGAGCGGCTGAGTGACCCGTTCGTTCACAGGTGTGTTCCGGAACACATCCGCAGCGACTCTCGTGAGAGTTCACGGCCAAGAGCCTCCGAGACTGGCTGGGGCGAGTGGGCGTGAAGACGTTGTTCATAGAGCCGGGTTCACCGTGGGAGAACGGTTACGTGGAAAGCTTCTTTCGTCTTGCTACGGGACGAGCTGCTGGAGCGGGAAGCGTTCGACACGCTGCTCGAGGCCAAGGTGCTCATCGAACGGTGGCGGCAGCACTACAACACCGTCCGGCCGCACAGCGCGTTGGGATACCGGCCCCCGGCCCCGGAGGCGCTGCAGCCCTGTGTGGTTGCTACGGCTGCGCCTCCGCAACCACACAGGGCTGGTCTGTTGGAGGGCAAAACCCTAACTTAAAAACTGGCGTCATTCATGGGGGCAGGTCACTCACCACCACCGGGTTGGCGATCGTCCCGACCGTCAGCGGCGTGGTGAGCTTGTACAGCACCTGCACGAGCAGCAACGCTGCGACCGCCTTCGGCTTACGGCGAACCAGCAGCAGGATTGAGACC
>JBIIOL010000442.1:0-3596 GCA_044336965.1 Pirellulales bacterium
GCGATAGCCGCGGACGACGCTGGCCGCGGCGCGGAGGTCTTCGATCCGGCTGTTGGTGCAGGAACCGATGAAGACACGGTCGAGCGGGATGTCGACGATCTTCGTGCCCCCCTTCAAGCCCATGTAGTCGAGGGCCCGGCTGCCGCTTTCCCGTTCATTGGGATCGCCGAAGCCCGTGGGATCGGGGACCGTGGCATCGATGCCCACCACCTGGGCGGGATTGGTGCCCCATGTGACCTGGGGCACGACGTCGCCCCCCTGAAAGATCTCAACGCGGTCGAACACCGCTCCAGCATCTCCAGGAAGGCTTTCCCACGCGGCCACGGCCCGTTCGAAGTTTCGCGGCGCGTAATCCCGGCCCCGCAGATAGTCGAAGGTGATCTGGTCCGGTGCGATCATGCCAGCCCGCGCTCCAGCCTCGATCGACATGTTGCAGACGGTCATCCGCTCCTCCATGCCGAGGCGGCGGATGCACGGACCGGTGTATTCGATCACATGGCCCGTGCCCCCCTCGGTGGAGAGCTTTCCGATCAGGTAGAGCACGAGATCCTTCGCCGTGACCCCGGGATGAAGCGTTCCCTCGACCCGCAGTTCGAGCGACTTCGGCTTGGCCTGCCGCAACGTCTGCGTGGCGAGCACGTGCTCCACCTCGCTCGTGCCGATGCCGAAGGCCAGAGCCCCCATGGCACCATGCGTGGCCGTGTGGCTGTCGCCGCAGACGATCGTCATGCCCGGCTGCGTGATCCCCAACTCAGGGCCGATCACGTGCACGATGCCCTGATCAGCGTCGCCCAGATCGAAGAGCCGCACGCCGAACTCGCTGCAGTTGTTGCGGAGGGTGTCGATCTGCTGCTTCGAGATCGGATCGGCGATCGGAAGCCGCCGGTCGGTCGTGGGAATGTTGTGGTCGGGTGTGGCGAAGGTGGCATCCGGCCGGCGAACCGGGCGACCGGCCAGCCGCAGCCCCTCGAATGCCTGTGGGCTGGTCACCTCATGCACGAGGTGACGATCGATGTAAAGCAGCGGCAGTTCGCCTGGAGGAGTGCAGACGACGTGGGCGTCCCAGATCTTGTCGAGCAGGGTGCGGGGCGTGGAAGACATCGGGGAAGAATGTGGGGCTGGATGGGTGTGTCGGGGAACACCTTCAATGTAGCCCCCGAGCCCCTGCCCCGCCACCGGTCCGCTACGCGGCGCGTTTCAGAACCGTCTTCGAGGCCAGTTCGTCGACACGGGCCTTCGGGATGGGAGTCCACGTCCCGCCGCCGCCCAATGTCGACTCGGCGAAGATCGCCGTCTGCAAGGTGATGATCCGCTGGATGAAGAACCAGCAGCGATCCAGATAACGCGGGTCGTTGTCAGCGGAAATGAGCACCAGGTCGAACGATCCCAGGTGGTTGCAGAGCCTCGACAGGGAGGTGTCGACGTTGCCTGGGACCAGTTGCACCTTCGCCAGTCCGTGCAGTCGCTGGTGCGCCTGCTTGAGCGTCACGCCTGGCGGATCCTCGGGCAACCTGCCTTCGAAACGGTCCAGACCGACGTAGTGCAGGTCGACACCGGGATGAACCGACCGCAGAAGCCCGAGCATTCGCTCCGTCCGCCCCAACGTGCCGACGCCCAACTCGATCATCCGCCTGGGTGGCGTCCGCAAGACGTGCCTGTAGAGAGGCCGTTCTCGGGCCGGCTGGGAGAACCGGGTCAGCCACAGTCTGCGAAACAGGCCGTACTTCACCATAGATGCCCCCGCCTCCTCCCCCTCAGGCCAGTACCCCGTCTGACCAGCCATCGCTGCATCATCAGCAAGAAGGTCGACCAGCCGTGGCGTGCGACTGGAGGCGGAGGCAGGGCCGCCGTCACACCTTGCCGGCTCGAGGATCTCGCGGGCGGGCCCCTCGGCCGGTGGACGTCAACCGCCCTTGATTTTTAAGAGGGCGTTCACCGCAGCTGCCCGGACCGGCTTGGACGAATCCTCCTCGGAGATCAGCTCGAGGATCGGGATCGCGGAATCCGCCGCAGGACCGATGTCCCCGAGAGCCAAGATAGCCTCCATTCGGACGATCTCCTGCTCGGCGCGGGCCGCCTTTCTCAAGGCGGGAATGGCCTGCTCAAGCAATGATCTGTCCTCCGGATTGATCTTGAGAGTCGCCCACATGGCGAGCGTCGCCAGCACTTCATCGGGTGACTTGGCCAGAGACCGCACCTGCTCGACCACTGGTTTGGCTGCGGGGCCGATGCGGCCGAGCGCAAACAGCGCCGGGTACTTCGCTGCCTGGGCTGCGTCGTCGGCCAGCATCTTTGACAGATGGGGAACGGCAGCCGCCGCAGCGGGCCCGATGGCGGCTATGGCTGCGGCCGCGTCACCCCGAACCCCTGGATCCGCATCGGACAACGCCTTGATCAAGTCGTCGACCGCCGGCGTCGCCACCGGACCGAGCGCCGCGATGATTTCCAGCACACGCCCCCGCAGTGCCGGGTCGGAGAGCCTCCCACGCAACGTGTCGACGGCCGTTGAACCGAGGCGAATCAGCGCCGCCCCACCACCCATCCCCACCGCTGGATTGGGGTCGGACAGGAGGTCTGCGAACTCGGCCGCCAATTCGAGGCGAACCGGCTCGTCGAGTCGTTCGGCCAGATCGGAGAGCCCTGAGGCGGCAGCGGTTCTCTCATTCGGCCGATCGCTGTGAAGACCCGTACGGAGCTTTTTTACGGCGGTGTCCACGAGGCCTTTGTCGCCGGGATGAATTCGCGCCAGAGCCCAACTGGCGACTTCCGCCAGGAATGGGTCGTCGCCCCGCGTGGCCTTCTCGAGCGCCGCGTCGGCCCCCTCGGCCCGCACCCGCCCGAGAGCGAACGCCGCCGGGAACCTCAGGGCACTGTCTTCGGAATCGAGCATTTTCACGATCACTGGGGTCGCCGTCCCCGCCTTCTCGCCAATCGCTGCCAACGCGAGAATCGCCTGGATTCGCTCATGGGTTTCGCCCTCGCTCGCCAGTTGAGCCAGCGTCTCCACCGCCGGCGCAGCCTCGGGGCCGATCTCGGTCAGGGCAACGGTCGCCCAGTAGCGAGACTTGGGCTCTTTGAGGGCTTCGAGCAGAAACGGAACGGCGTCGTCATCCATGTCGGCCAGCGTGTGGAGCGCGGGCATGACGACCGAGGGATCCCCGTCGGCCAACTGCTTGCTGAGCAGCGGCGCGAGCTGCTCAGACGATGGGATCAGGCGGCGAAGGGACCGAATCGCCGCCCGCCGTACCCGCGGATCGGGGTGCGTGGTGGATTTCGCGAGGGGATTCACCGCGTTGGCGTATGCCTCCGCGTCGGCGGCCGGCATGTTCGTCCGCCCGTCATCCTCGCGGATCAGGCCGATCGCGGCAGCCGATTGCGTGACGACGATGGGGTCGGTGTCCGCAAGAAGTTTGAGCAGGGTCGGCAGTGCCGATAGAGCATCTTCGCCGATCAGGCCGATCGCTCGGACCGCATGCCAGCGGACGCGGGGGTCTTCGTCGCCGGTTGCCTTGATGAGGTCATCGAGGGCTGCCTTGGAATTCTGGCCTTGTTTAGCGAGATCGTCGATCGCCAGCACCCGTGCATTCGTGTCGGGG
>JBIIOL010000443.1:0-3589 GCA_044336965.1 Pirellulales bacterium
GCAGTGGGCGAAGGCGATGTCGCCCGCCGTTGTTGCCCGACGTCGCGTGGTGACTCTGCTGGGCGACAAGCATGCGGCCCGCATCCTTTTCGAAAAGATCGCCCCCAGGTTTGTTGACCGTCCGGGCGGCTATACCCGAATTCTCAAGCTCGCGACGCCCCGGTTGGGCGACGCGGGTCCCCGTGCATTGCTGGAATTCGTGGGTGCGGAGGTGGCTGCAGGCCGTTCCCAGGCACCCAGGGTCGAGTCTGCACGGCCGGCACGCACCTGAGCCTGTCTGCTGAAATACCCGAGCAGAATCGCCTCCCCAGGGGGGGGCTTCGGTCCGGCGGATTTCCGGGGAATAGGCCGGAGGGCAGACTGCGAATACACTGCCGTGAGGTGAGGCATCGTGCGGTGCAGGATGCGTCGCAGGGCAACTTCAGGCAGTTGCAGAGGGCTGTGGCATGGTGTTGACGACCGAAACTTTCCCGCACATTTCCGGACATGCTTTCGGGCACGGTCTTGGCCACGGTCTTGGCCACGGTCTTGGCCACGGTCTTGGCCACGGTCTTGGCCACGGTCTTGGGCATGTTCGTCCAAGCCGCCGACGGTTCTGGCCGTTGTTGTGTCTCTGCATCGTGCTCGCAGTCGGTGGCCGGGCCGCTGACGCCGCTGAGGCCGAGCACTTTGGCATCCCCCAAGTGAAGTTCATCAACGAGCAGATTTCGGCGGGGTGGACGGATGCCGGGCTCAAGCCTTCCGATCCCGCGACGGATGGCGAGTGGTGTCGACGGGTTCATCTCGACATCATCGGTCGCATCCCGTCGGTTGGAGAACTGCAGTCGTTCGTCGCCAATTCTTCACCGTCGAAGCGGCCCGATCTCGTGGACCGTCTCCTGGGCGATGAGTATGTCGACGACTATGCCCGAAGCTGGACCGACGTTTGGACCAGCGTGCTGATCGGTCGTGATGTCGAGAACGAGATGGTGAGCCGGCCGGGCATGCGGCAGTACCTGCGGCGTTCGTTCTCGAAGAATATCCCCTACGATCGCTTCATGGAGGAACTGGTCACCGCCACCGGGGCCAATGCCAATCGCAAGGATGTTGATGGCTTCAATGGCGCCGCCAACTTCCTCAGCGGAAAGATGGAGGAGAATGGCGTTCAGGCCACGGCCAAGACGGCTCAGATCTTCCTCGGCATGCAGGTCCAGTGCACGCAGTGTCACAACCATCCCTTCAACAAGGGCAAGCAAAACCAGTTTTGGGAACTCAACGCCTTCTTTCGTCAGGCGCGGGCGCTGCGGCGATTCAATGGCACCAGGGACATCCAATGGATCGAGCTGGTGGACGAGGATTTCCCAGGCGAGGGGGGCAACGCCGAGGAGGCGGAACTCTACTACGAGCTGCGCAACGGGCTCATGAAGGTCGCCTATCCCGTGTTCGTCGATGGGACGGAAATCTCGCGGAGCGGCTATGTGCCGCGTACGGTGGAGGGGGGCGCGGATATTGGTGCGAACCGTCGCCGCGAACTCGTCGATCTCATGAAGGCCAGCCCGTTGATGCCCAAGGCGATCGTCAACCGGATGTGGGCGCACTTTCTCGGATACGGATTCACGAGACCGATCGATGATCTGGGCGAGCACAATCCGCCATCGCATCCGGAACTGCTCGACGGGCTTGCCGAGCGGTTTCGGCAGCAGAGTTTCGACGTGAAGGAGTTGATCCGTTGGATCGTGCTGTCCCGGCCATATGCCTTGTCAAGCAAGGCGTCGAAGGGCAATCAGCGAGACGATCCGTCGCTCGGCGAGAAACCGAAGTTCACCCACTTCTATCTCCGGCAGATGCGGGCGGAGGATCTGTATGAATCGCTCCTGACCGCGACGGAAGCCGATCAGACCCGCGGTGGCGAGGAGGCTTCCAAGAAGAAGGACCAATGGCTCTCGCAGTTCGTCATCGCGTTCGGAACCGACGAAGGTGATGATTCCACCACGTTCAACGGCTCGATCCCCCAGGTGCTGATGATGTTCAACGGCGATCTCATCAAGCAGGCGACAAACACCGGAAAGGGCGGGTTTTTGGATCGCGTGGCGAAGAGCGACATGAAGAATGCCGCCAAAGTCACGATGCTTTATCAGGCAGCCCTGGCAAGGAATCCGGCTTCCAAGGAGATCGCGGCCGCCAACGACATGCTCGTGGCCCGCAAGGGCGATGCCATCGGTGCCCTCCAGGACATCTGGTGGGCGGTCCTCAATTCCAACGAGTTCATCATCAATCACTGAAGCGAGTCCTTCCCAGGAACCATGACCATGTCCAGCATGTTCGATCTTCCGGCCGACATGAATCGGCGCCACTTCATGAGCCATCTCGCCGGTGCGGCGGCAATGGCCGCTCCCGCCACCGCGTTCACCAACTCGCTGCTGGCCAATGCCACAGACCTCAAGAAGCGGCACAAAGCCGCGATCCTTCTGTGGATGGGCGGTGGCCCCAGCACGATGGATCTCTGGGACTTGAAGCCCGGCGCGCCGACCGGCGGACAGTTCAAGCAGATTTCCACCAGCGCTGACGGCGTTGCCATCTGCGAGCACCTGCCGCTGATGGCCAAGCAGATGCACCACATGTCGATCGTGCGGTCGATGAGCACCCGCGAGGCCGATCACATGCGCGGCCGCTACTACATGCATACCGGCTACGTTCCCAACCCCAATGTGGAACATCCCGGCTATGGATCGGTGATCTCCCATGAACTCGCCGATCAGGTGGCCGGGCTCGAGATCCCGCCGTTCGTGTCGGTGGGCAGCGGCAGCGTCGGCCCGGGCTTCCTGGGCATGACGTACGCGCCGTTCGTGGTCGATTCCAACGGCAATGTCCGCAACCTCGACATGGGCATCGATCCCACCCGACTCGACCAGCGGCTGAAGATGCTGGAAACGATCGAGAACAAGTTCATCGGCGAGAAGCGGGGCGGATCGGCCGAGGACCACAAGAAGGTGATCGACAAGACGGTCAAGCTCATGACGAGCAAGCAGATGGAGGCCTTCAAGGTGATGAAGGAGCCGAAGGAGGTGCAGGAGAAGTACGGCACGACCGGATTCGGTCGGGGTTGCCTGCTGGCCCGTCGACTCGTTGAGGCCGGCGTGCCGTTCGTCGAGGTCGATCTCGGCGGATGGGACATGCACGCGGACATCTTCACGACGCTGGCGGATCGGAAGCTGCCCGAGCTCGACAAGGCGATGGCCGCTCTGGTGAGTGATCTGGCGGATCGCGGCATGCTCGACGATACCGCCATCATCTGGATGGGCGAATTCAGTCGCACCCCCAATATCAACGGTGGCGGCGGCCGTGATCACTGGGCGCGAAGCTGGAGCGTCGTTGTCGGCGGTGCTGGCTTCAAGCGTGGCATGGTCGTGGGCGAGACCAGTTCCGACGGCAAGGAGGTCGTCTCCGAACCCTACTCGTCGCAGGACGTGATGGCGAGCGTGCTCAAGTCGCTTGGCATCTCACTGGAGACCACCTTCACGGCCAAGAACGGCCGGCCGATGAAGATTGCCAACTCCGGCAAGGTGATCAAGGAGTTGTTCACCTGAGCGGTGAGCCGGTCGGGCATGCC
>JBIIOL010000444.1:0-3587 GCA_044336965.1 Pirellulales bacterium
AGCCGGTCGGAGGCACGCGCAGGAGCCGGTGAATTCTGCGACTCACGAGCGATGCACGATTCGTCCAAGAGCATCCTGTAGCAGAATCCGCCGGCGACGAGCATGCCGCAGCCGGCGAACCAATGCGTGCGGCCCGTCAGCTGCTACGCGTCACACCAAATGCCCGGTCTCGTTGAACGCGACGAGCCTGGGCCCCGGCCATTCAAGCTCGGTCACCGAGCAGTTGGCCAGCGCCGGCAGCTTCGTGAACGGCCTCTCCGCGGCAGCCTGCAAGAGCGGATGCTCGCGGCCGAGCATGCTGCCAAGCGCCGCGGTGAGCACGCCGCCATGTGCCACCACGATCATGCCTGGCGTGTCACGGGCGGCGAGCATTTCGAGCGCCGCTCGGCCGCGGGCTGCCAGCTGTGCTCGGGATTCACCTCCGGGAATACGATAGTGCACGTCGCCTGAACGCCACTGGGCAACCTCGTCGGGGAACGTCGTCTCCAAGTCGGCCCAGAGATGCCCCTGGAAGATGCCTGCATGCAGTTCGCAAAGCTCCTCCTCCACCATCACCGGCAGGCCGAGAGCGGCGGCGATCGCGGTGGCCGTCTCGTGGGCCCGCCTCAGCGGACTCGACCAAATCTCGCCGATCGTCACGGTCCGACCGGTGGGTGCCGCGGAGAGCCTGCTGCTCCAGGCGGCCACCTGCCGAGCCTGCGCGCGGCCGAGGTCCGACAGTTCGACATCCTCCTGTCCCTGCACGCGTCCCTCCAGGTTGGAGACGCTCTCGCCGTGACGCACCAGGTATTGCAGCATGGCCGCAGACTACCGTGTCAGCTCGGCCGCGGGCAGGGAGGCCACATCCGAACGCGTCGCGGCAGGTGGGGCGGGGAGCGGAGCGGCATGTCCACCCTGACTCACGGCGGATTGGGGGGCGGCGGTGCTGGCCTTGGAAAGCTGCTCGACGAAGTCGCGGCCGGTGCCCTGCAGCACGAACACGTCGCTGGAAGCCTGTGCGGCTCCGCGGGGTCGCACGATGCAGATCACCTCCGCGTCACCGTCATGTCGCCACACGTGATCGATCAACGCCTGTTCGCCCGGCGAAAGCTTCTGCGGAGCGGAGCCGTTCGTTCCCGCCATGTTCGGGACGTTGCTGAGGGCCGTGGCAGCGGTGGGCAGGGCATCGGCGCGGTCACGGCGGTCGAACGACACCGGTGGCATCTCCGCCGGCATGCTCGGCAGTGCGGGGCCGGACGAAACGGCGGCCACGTCGCCCGCGCCACCGCTGGGGTAGACGCTGCGGTAGACGAAGGCGAGGCCGGCCTCGTCGAGTTGCTCGTGGATCGTGGGAAGCGCGGCGAACAAACCCTCGTTGTCAGCGGGGTCGGCCGCGTTGCAGACGCCGATGAGCGTGCCGTCGAGCGCGAAGAGCCCGCCGCCGCTGCGTCCCTGCACGGGCTGGCCGGCGACCTGCACGTTCGCCGGTCCCAGATACTTGTCAACGGCTGTGATGCGGCTGTGATGGATCGTCGGATCGGCGCCTCCGTCACAGCCAACAGTCACCACGGATGCTCCTGGCTGCGTGCTGTGGTCAGCACCGCCGACACGGACCGGTTCGATCTGCCTGTCGGTGAAAATGCTCACCAGTGCGAGGTCGCGCTTGAGGTCCCACGAGACGACCTGCCCCGCCACGCCCCGCGGTCCGTCCGGGCCGAACAGGTCGACCTCCACCCGGCCCTTCCCCTGCGAGTCGCGGAAGATGTGGCCGCACGTGAGGATCAACGCCTCGCCCTGACGGCAGTCGATCACGGTGCCTGTGCCGCGTGACACGCCGTGGGAATCCTCGACGAGCAGCCTCGCTGTCGACGCCATGAGCCGCCGCTCGAGCGCGGCCCGTTGTACGGAATCCAGCGGCGGACCGGAAGCAGGCAGAGCGGCTGCCGGCGGGGCGGCCTGCTGGCGGCGCGGGAGCGTGTCCGCCAGCCGGTCAGGCGGACGAGTGGCGGACGGTCCGGCCTGCACGATCGCGGCGCCGGTGGTCTGTGGAGCGGCCGCTGGCTCGGTGGACAACGGCGCACCGGCCTGCGTCACGGGCACCGGGATGCCGGCCATGGTGGCGGCGGCCCGCGGCGTCGTCAGGGGAGCGAGTCCGAGCGGCTGGCGGCTTTTTGCCAGCAGATTTTCCAGTTCACCGCGGGTCGTGGCGCCGTTGATGCGACCGACTTCCTGCCCCTTGACCAAAAGCACGTAGCAGGGCACGCCAGTCACGCCGAAGCGGCGGACGAGATCCCCCTCGTGATCGACGTCGACATGCCGCACGACCCAGCCGGCCGCCGTGATTTCACCCACCAGCGGTGCCATCTGGCGGCACGGTCCGCACCACGACGCCGAGAAATTCAGCAGCACCACGTCGCCAGCGGCGACAGCGGCTGGATTGGCACTGACCGGCGAAGCGCACAGTGCCGTCAGGCCGAGCGCGGCGGTGATTCCCAGGAGGATTCGCAAGGACCTTGTCATCCGGAGGCTCCGGCGAGTCTGGTGAGCGGTTCGGGCTGGTCGGAATGACGGCGGCACCGGAAGGCTGCCAACCGTGGGATGGGATGGTGCCCATCACGCACGCCGGCGACAAGACCATTTTGCGATTCCGAAACTTCCGTGCGCTTTCCTATTCCTCCTGTTTTTCGCGCGATTTCCCCGTTTGCCAGGCACGCTCTTACAATCGCCGTTCCGTTCGCCTCGAGACATCTCTAGAAACCCGACATGACCGACCGCGTCCGCCGCATCCTCGTCACTTCCGCCCTGCCCTACGCCAATGGGCATATCCATCTGGGGCACCTGGTCGAGTACATCCAGACCGACATCTTCGTGCGGTTCCAGAAGCTGCGCGGTCACGAGGCCATCTACCTGTGCGCCGACGACACGCACGGCACCGCGATCATGATCCGGGCCCGGGCCGAGGGCCGCAGCGAGCGAGACCTGATCGCCGCGATGCGGGAGGCGCACCTCGCCGACTTCGGCGGCTTCCAGATTGCCTTCGATCATTACGGGTCCACCGACAGCGATGCCAACCGCCGGCTGTGCGGCGAGATCTGGGGGAGTCTGCGGAACCGCGGTCTGGTCACCAGACGCGATGTGCAGCAACTCTATGACCCGACGGCCGGCGTCTTTCTGGCCGACCGGTTCGTCCGCGGCACGTGCCCCCGATGCCAAGCGGCTGACCAGTATGGCGACTCCTGCGAACAGTGCGGCGCCGCCTACACACCGGCCGATCTCGTCGACCCGGTGAGCACGCTCTCCGGCACGCGGCCAGAGGTGCGATCGGCCGAGCACCTGTTCGTCGCGCTCGAACAGATGCATGCTTTTCTCGACGAGTGGACGCAGCGATCCGGGGCCCTCGACCCGCGGATCGCCAACTACCTCGCCGGCCACTTCCTCTGCGACCCGCTCCGCGACTGGGACATCTCGCGGCCGGCGCCGTACTTCGGTTTCGAGATTCCCGACGCACCAGGACACTACTGGTATGTCTGGTTCGACGCACCGATCGGCTATCTGGCCGCGACCAGCGAGTGGTGTGCCGCGCACGACGGTTCGTTCGAATCGTGGTG
>JBIIOL010000445.1:0-3582 GCA_044336965.1 Pirellulales bacterium
CTGCATCGTGGCGGCCTCGCCCTTCAGGCCATAGCGGACGCGATCGAGGCCGATGGCGCGAAAGGCCTGGTCATCGCGTGCCAGGAGGTCGACTGTCATCTGCACGGCATCCTGCGGCGCCGTGGCGTCCGCGGCCGCCGTGGATCGATAGTCGCTGGAGAGACAGCCGAGGATCGCCACGACGAGGGCGATGACGGCGCGAAGGCGGCCGGAACGGAGAGGCATGATGAAAGCTCCAGAAGTCATGTGCCAGAAATCGTTTGCCAGAAGGCCCGTGACGACGGCGTCTTCCGCATGGGTGGGAGAAGATAGTGTCGCTCAGGAAGTCGTGGTCGTGTCGAGACAGGCGAGGATGCCTCGGGCGGCGGCCAGCCGCGTCGCCTTCGCCGCAGGCGTGGTGCCCGCAGCATTCGCTTCAGAGAGAGACGTGTAGATGGCCTTGGCCTCTGTCCGCTTGCCCTGCTTCAAGAGCGACTCGGCGCAGGCCAGACGGGCATTGGCGATCGCAGCGGCCGCAGCCTTGTCGGCCACGCCGCCCGCGGCCGCCAGAGCCCGGCACGCCTCGGGGGTGTGAATCCTTCCGAGCGCATCGGCCGCGGCAACGGCGATTTTCGATTCGCCCGAGAGGAGCGTCGCGAACGCGGGCACGGAGGCGGCATCACCACGGCCTGCCAGCGACGAGATCATGCCGATCTTCAGGTCACCCTGCACGGTTCCCAGCGCCTTCCGCAACGCCTCGGTTGCCTCGGCCGCGTTGATCCGTTCGAGCGCGAACCTCGCCATGTGCGAATGGTCCTTCTCGGGCAGCAGGGCGGCCAGACTCGATACGGAGGCAGCGGTGCCGATCAGTGACAGCTTGCGGCAGACATATTCTTTGGCGGCCCGAGTGGTGCCCGCCCCGAGCAGCGCGGCCAGCCGCTTCTCGAGGTCGGCCCGCGCGGCGGGATCGCCGTGGGCGGCCACGACAGCGGCATCGATCGGTGGGAAGGCGGATGCGTCGCCACCCCAGTCGAAGGCCTTCAGGATTTCAAACGGCTTGTCGAGGCTGGCGGGATCGTAGGCCATGTTCAGACTCGCGAGGGGAGGGAAAATGGAAAGGGATGAGGAGAAAAGGGAGCGGTGTACCGTGAGCACGGCCACCGGGACGGGGCATGTGCGATCAGAGGATCCACGGCTCACGGCGGGCGCGGTCGCAGAGCCGGTTGGCCTCGTCGTCGCCCGTGAACTGCTGCGCCGCCACATCCCAGTTCAGCGACCGCTGGAGCCGGTAGGCGATGCCGATCATGTGGGGCCCCGTCATCGTGTTGACGGCCAGTTCGATGTCGCGGAAGGGCCGCTCGCGGGTCTTCACGCATTCGATGAAGTCGCCGTAGATGCCCCCGGTGCCCTTGTAGACGGGCACCGGCTTCGCGGCGCGACGTTGGCCGTCACCGACGATCTGGATCGCACCGCGGCCGCCGACGAGCGGATCCTTGGGCCTGAGTTGCTGGGGCCTGTTGTGGTGCAGTTCGATGCCGTTGGGATAGGTCACGCTGACGTAGGCCGCCTCTTTGCCGTCGGATGAGGCTGGGTGATAGGCCACCTTCGATGGCTGCAGTTCGCGGAGATCGGTCGCGAAGATCGTGCCGCCGAAGTGGTGCGCGCCCCAGTCGGTGAGGCTGCCGCCGGAATAGTCGATGTACGACCGCCAGCTGTTGCCACCAGTGCCGTAATTGCCGTCACAGCGGCCGGAGTTGTAGGGTTCCCACGGAGCCGGTCCGAGCCAGAGGTCCCAGTCGATGTCCGTGGGCGTCTCTTGCGCAGGCAGGTAGCAGGGCTGTGAAGGTCCACCCACGCTGACATCGACCGACTTGATCGTGCCAAGTTCGCCCGCCCAGCAGGGGTTCACAATCTCCTTGTAATCCTCGAGCACACGCTGGCTGCCGCCGGAGACGACGCGGCCGTAGCGACGGGCCGCGGCGACCATCAGCGGACCCTCCCGCAGCGTGAGCGTCTCCGGCTTCTGAAGGTAGACGTCCTTTCCAGCGCGGCAGGCGGCGATCGTCATGATGGCATGCCAGTGGTCGGGCGTGGCGATGTGGACGGCGTCGATGTCGTCGCGAGCGAGCAGTTCGCGGAAATCGACGTACGCTGCGCAGTCGGTGTTGGCATACTTGCTGTCAGCACGGCCCTTGCCGTCGTCACGCCACTTCTTCCGCACGTCGCAGACGGCGACATACTGCACGTCGGGGCGGCCGAGGAAGGCGTTCTGGTCGCCGGAACCCATGTTGCCGATGCCGATGCCGCCCATCACGATCCGGTCGCTGGCCGGCGGGGTCGTGGCATCACCAAGGGCCTTTGAAGTGATGACGTAGGGGGCAGTGATCGTGACGCTGGCTGCGGCGCCCGCTGTCTTGAGAAAACCTCGACGCGTGGCGGTCGTGGACTCACTGGCTGGAATGGTGGACCCGGAACGTGTGTCGCGCACCATCAGATGCATCCTCCAGAACGGCGGGAAGAGAAGGGAACCCCTCGTCGTGCGAACGCAGTCGACATAGGGGAGTGTAATGACAACCGGCGGACGCCACAAACCATTACGCCCGGGGGCGTGCGGCCGACGGAACACGCGCCTCGCGGGCGCGACGGGCGGAATTCCAACGCAATGAGCCGAGAAAAACGAAGGCAATCGGTCCTTCTGCGGCCACGGCCGGGAGTGGCCGCGCCTCAAACGTGTGACAGATGCCACGAGACGAGGCCCGAAAACAACGTGGAATGCAGCGGTTTTTGTTTGGCACGCGATGTGCACTGTTCTCTTCATGGATGGCCGGTCGTGTGATCGGCAGCGCCAGTAAGACCAGGTGCGGGCCCATGACGTCCGCCGATTTCCAGGAGACAAGCCATGAAAAAGATTGAAGCCATTATTCGCCACTTCAAGCTCGAGGAAGTGAAGGACGCTCTCAACGCCCAGGGCGTGAAGGGCATGACCGTGACCGAGGTCCGCGGCTTCGGCCGTCAGAAGGGCCACACCGAGACCTACCGTGGTGCCGAGTATTCGGTCGACTTCCTGCCGAAGGTGAAGATCGAGGTGGTGGTGAGCGACGAAGAGGCCGCGGCCGTGATCAACAAGATCATGACGACGGCGCGGACCGGTCAGGTCGGCGACGGCAAGATCTTCGTGACCAACCTCGCCGAGGTGGTGCGCATCCGGACCGGCGAGTCCGCCTCGGCTGCGATCTAGCTGATTTCGCTGCGTGCGGGGGCCGGAAACGGCCCCTGCACGTGCGGTGGCGGGATTCCCTTCACAATACAAGCCCGAAGCGCAAGCGCCGGGATCGTGTTCGACGCCACGCCGCCGGTGCCGCCGATCCCCGGGCTTGCGCCGGGGGCTTGTATGCGATCGACCGTCGGCGCGGATCATCCCCCGGCTTGCGCCGGGGGCTTGTACGAACGATACAAGCCCGAAGCGTGAACGCGGGTGCATTCCTCACGGCGTGTCGAGCCGCTTGATCCACACGTTGCGAAACCGCGTTGGGCTGCCGTGATCCTGAAGGAAGAGCGGGCCCTCGCCGGTGGCGAGCAGGTGTTTTTCGACGCCCTTGAGAG
>JBIIOL010000446.1:0-3580 GCA_044336965.1 Pirellulales bacterium
GACCTACGATCCCTCCCGCGAGGAGATGGTACTCGAGCGGGTGGCGGCCTCGAGTGCGGGCCCACTGTCGAGCGAGAGCCTCAAGGCGATATGGCGGGAGCTGATCTCGGGTTCCCGCGCGATCGAGCAGCACCTCCGCGTCGCCCACCTCGGCCCGGCGTGGACCTACAGCCACCTCGCCGCCTTGCACCGCTTCGGCAGTTCCGTGGAGTTCGTGCCGGTGGGCAGCATCTCGGCGGCCTTCGAGGAGGTGAACGCCGGCCATTCCCATTACGGCGTCGTGCCGTTGGAAAACTCGACCGATGGTCGGATCGCCGACACGCTCGACAACTTGTCGCGGCTGCCGGTGAAGATCTGTGCGGAGGTGCCTTTGCGCATCCATCACACGCTCCTGGCCACTGGCGATCGTGCCGGTATCACGGAGGTCTACAGTCGGCCGCAGGCCCTCTCGCAGTGCCGCAACTGGCTGGCCCGCCACCTGCCGAATGCCCGACTTGTGGAGGTCGCAAGCACGAGCGGCGCCGCCGATACGGCCGCCAAAACACCGCATGCCGCGGCGATCGCCAGCCGGCAGGCGGGCGTGCACTACGGCCTCAACGTGCTCGCCGAAAACATCGAGGACGTCGCCGGCAACACCACACGATTCGCCGTCATCGGCCATGCCGACGCCAGCCGCACCGGCCGGGACAAGACATCGCTCATGTTCGAGATCGAGCACAAGCCCGGCGGGCTGGCCGACGCCCTTTCGGTCCCCAAGAAACAGAAGCTCAACCTCACCTGGATCGAATCGTTTCCGATGCCGGGCGAGGAACGCGGCTACATCTTCTTCGTGGAGCTCGAGGGGCACCGCGACGATCTCCGCGTCCGCCGCGCGATCGCCGCCCTCGAAAAACGCTGCAAGCGGGTCGTGATTCTCGGCTCCTACGCATCCGCCGCCGCCGTCGGTTAAAAAGGTGCCAGCCACCAAATTTGGGTAGTCTGCCAGCTTGCCCAAATTTGGTGGCTGGCACCTTTCTCTGATCCCCTCATAGGAACACCCCCCATGTCCCGCAGAAGCATCGTCGCCGGCAACTGGAAGATGAACCTCGATCGTGCCAAGGCGACCGAACTCGCTGCGGCGGTGGCCAGCCGTGCGAAAGAGGCTGGCGGCGTCGAACTCGTTCTCTGCCCGCCGTCGACCTACCTCACCACGGTCGGCACGGCTCTGGGGCTGACCGACGGCAAGAGCCCTTCGGGCGTGGCGGTCGGTGGCCAGAACATGCACGACAAGGCCAGCGGCGCCTTCACCGGCGAGGTTGCCCCACCGATGCTCATCGACCTCGGCTGCCGCTTTGTCATCCTCGGGCATTCCGAGCGTCGTACGCTTTTCGGTGAGACCGATGCGATCGTCAACGCCAAGACAAAGGCCGCACTGGCTGCCGGACTGACGCCGATCGTCTGCGTCGGCGAGACGCTGGAGGAGCGCGAGGGCAACCGCACGCAGGCGGTCGTCACCACGCAGATCAACGGTTCGCTGGCTGGGCTGTCGCCGACCGACCTCGAAAAAATCGTCGTCGCGTACGAGCCGGTCTGGGCGATCGGCACCGGCAAGGTGGCCATGCCGCAGCAGGCCCAGGAGGTGCATGCCATCATTCGCGGCCTGCTTGGCTCCCTCGCCTCGCCTGCCATCGCCAGCAAGGTGCGAATCCAGTACGGCGGCAGCGTGAAGCCTGACAATGCGGCTGATCTTGCGGCCCAGCCGGATATCGACGGCGCCCTCGTGGGCGGGGCAAGCCTCAAGACCGACGATTTCCTCGGTATCGCGAAGGCATTCGCCTGACCGGGTTTCCCGGCCGCTTTCCCAAGCTGGGGTATGCCGCCAGGCCGGCGTGCGATACCTTGGCGACTCTGTCCTGCCGACAATCCCGCCAACCCGAGACGTTTCGGAGCCCGCAGTTCCCATGACCACGTTTGTTCGCCTGTTTCTCGGATCGATGCTCGTTCTCACGTCGCTGTTTCTGATCCTGCTCGTGCTCGTGCAGCGGGGCCGTGGAGGCGGTTTGGCAGGGGCGCTCGGCGGCATGGGTGGTCAGAGCGCGTTCGGCACGAAGGCGGGAGACCTGTTCACGCGGATCACGGTTGGCGTGGCCGCTTTCTGGATCATCCTTTGCCTGCTGGCGACCAATCTCCTCGGTCGGCAGCAGTCGCTTCTCTCGAGCGAACTCGGCGGGGCGGCGCCCCAGGCGACCGCACCGATGACCCCGACGCAGCCCATGACCACGCCCGAGCCGCCCGCAGCCCCAGGTGGACCCGCTGCTCCGGCCTCGGCGCAACCCGCTTCTGGCGACGCATCGCTTTCGTTGCCCGCGGCGCCTGCCGCCGAATCAGGCAAGGATGCAGCGAAGGATGCGGCCACGCCAGCCGCTGCGGCGACTGCGACCCCTGCTGCTGAAGGCACGCCCGCGGCACCGGCCGAGGCAGCCCCCGCCAAGTAGCAGGCTGTCCCCGCGTTTTGTTCGCGAATCGTTCTGCATGCTTCATGCTGCAGGCATCAAGCTTCAGCAAGGGAGAGGGGCACGCGACGCATGGCGATCAGCATGACGGGCTGCGGGGAGGGTGTCGTCTCCGCGGACAACAGCACCTGCCGCGTTGAGTTGCGGGTGGTGAACAACCGCTTTTTCAAGCTGTCTATGCGGTCGCGTGATGCGTTCGCGGTCCTTGAACCACGGATAGAGACCGCAATCCGCAGCCGTGTCCGTCGTGGTGCCGTGCAGATGACGCTCGATGTCGCGGGGTCCGCGGCCCCTGCAAGCCGCCGTTTCGACCGCGGCCAACTGGCCGCCTACCTCGATGATTTGGAGGATTTCTGCGCGACGCACCGCATCCCGGCACCGCGGACGATCGACGGCATCCTCGGGCTGCCCGGCATCCTTGTGGAAACGCCGCCCGCGAGCGACGTCATCGAGCAGATCTGGCCGCTGGTGGCCAGATCCCTTGATGCCGCGCTGGAGGGCCTCGAACGCATGCGGCGGGCCGAGGGTGATGCGTTGGCCCGCGACATGCGGAACGCCTGCAGCGAGATCAAGCAGTCGATTACGTCGATCCGGCAGCGGGTGCCGGCCGTGCTCGCGGAACAACGGACGCGGCTCACCGACCGCGTGAACAGACTGCTCGAGGGCTCGGGGGCAACGCTCTCCCCTGCAGACGTGACCCGGGAGGTGGCCCTGATCGCCGACCGCTCCGACATCGCTGAGGAACTGGTGCGGCTGGAGAGCCATGTGGCCCAGTTCGACCGGCTGCTCGACGAGGAATCGTCCGGACGATCACTCGATTTTCTGGCCCAGGAACTGGCCCGGGAGGCCAACACGATCGCCTCCAAGTCGCTCGACGTCGCGATCGCCCACATGGTGGTGGAACTCAAGTCCCGGATTGAACGGATTCGCGAGCAGCTGCAAAACATCGAATGAGCGACACCTTTTCAACCGATCGGTCGCCACGCTTTTCAACCGACCGGTCGACACGGTAGAACATCTGGATGGCACACCGTCCGGGCAAACTCGTCGTCATCTCCGGCCCCTCGGGCGTCGGCAAAACCACGATC
>JBIIOL010000447.1:0-3577 GCA_044336965.1 Pirellulales bacterium
CAGATTCCCGGAGAGCGAATTGCCGGAGAACGAATTCCCGGAGATCACCGTCCCCGCATACGAGCCGGCAGCGATCTTCAGCCCGATGCTGTTATTCGTGCTCGTGATGTTCGTCAGCCGCGAACCGGTCGACCCGCCCAGGAATTGGATGCCGCTGCCACTGAACCCGCTGATCGTGCGGGCGTTGCCCTTGCTGGCTGTGGAGAAGACGACAGCGTTGACGCCGGCCCCGATCACCAGACCGCTCGTGCCGGCCGTCGTGCCCGTCCCGTCGAGCGTCATCGCGCCGTTCACCGCCACGCTCTTGGCCTTCGTCAGCGTGATCCCCTGCAGCGGTGTGGCGCTGCCCACTGCACCGGCAAACGTAATCGCGTTGCCGGAGGAGAGCGTCGGCCTGCGGGCCCCGTCGACCGTCGACGAGAAGCCGATGTTCCCACCGGAGGTGAGCGCGACGTTGGACAGCAGCGTCACGGCACCAGCGTACGCCTGCGATCCCGTCGGCGTGCTCACGCCGGCGGACACGAGGATTCCGTAGGTCGTCGCCTGGCCGAGCGTCGTCAGGCCCACCGCGCCGGCCCCCTTGGCCGCGATCGCGTTGGCGACCCTGATCGTGTCGGACAGGCCTGCGCCGGTGTCGATGCTGAAGCCCTGGGTGGCTCCGCCCTTGGTCACCGCCGCCAGGTTGACGCCACCCGCGCCGATCGTCACCGCATCGGTGCCGGTGCTCCCGGTGACCGTGATCCCCGCGAACGCCGCCACCTTCGTCAAGTTCACCGTGACGGTGTTCCCCGCCACCGTGACACCGGACGCCGGCTGGAGCGATGTCGACAGGGGCCGCGTCGTCGCGGCCGTGATCGTGAGCAGGCTCGTCGAGGGGGCGTAGGAGGTGTGCAGGTCGGTGATGTTCGCGCCCGCCTTATCCAGCGTCAGCACGACCCGGTTGTTCACGAGGCTGACGACGACGTCGTCCGCGGCCAGCATCGCACGCGGTTCCAACGCGGCGACACCCTGCAGGCTGGCGAACGAACCCACGGTCCGGCCCACGTCGAACTGCGGCGCGAAGATCTGCCGCCGACGGACGCCGCGGCGGCGAGACCGCTTTCCCGGCGAATGAGGCAAGCGAGTGAACAGCGACCTCAGAAACAGCGACCGCACGAGCCGGCACCGCGCGAACAGAGATTGCATGAACCGGGATCGCACGAACTGAAATCGCATCGCTGCCTCAGATATTCACGGGCTGAAACGGATCGGGCATCTACAGACAAAGCTTCCGCACGAGCGTAAAGCCGCCGGGTAAAACACGCAAATTTTCGCACTCTTTCGATCTCGACGCCCGTGCGACACCGCATTTGGCCCCGCACGGCCGAGTCGGGGGTCGGTAAGGCAAGTCCGTGAAACGGCCCCTACGGCCCCTCCCGAACAGCCTCCCTTCCCACCCCCTCGTGCGAGCGGCCTGGGGTGCCGCTTCATTCGTGACCTGCCCCCCAGTGCGGTACCAGATTTTAAGTTAGGGATTCACCCTCAGAGAGACCAGCCCTGTGCGGTCGCTGAGGCGTAGCCGAAGCGGCCGCACAGGGCTGCCGCGCCTCGGGAGCCGGGGGCCGGTACCCAAGGGCACTGTGCGGCCGGACGGTGTTGTAGGCCTGCCTCCAACGCTCGATGAGCACCTTGGCCTCGAGCAGGGTGTCGAACGACTCCCGCTTCAGGAGTTCGTCCCGAAGCTTGCCGTTGAAGCTCTCCACGTAGCCGTTCTCCCAGGGCGATCCCGGCTCGATGTAGAGCGTCTTTACGCCCACCCGTGCCAGCCACTCGCGAACGCACTTCGCAGTGAACTCGCTACCGTTGTCGCTCCGAATGTGCTCTGGCACACCCCTACGCACGAACAGGTCGCTCAGCCGCTCCAGGACATCCTCGCTCGTGAGCCTCTTGGCCACATCGATTGCCAAGCACTCCCTCGTGTACTCGTCCACGATCGTCAGCATCCGGATCGGATGCCCCTCGGCCGTCCTGTCGGCCACGAAGTCGTAGCTCCAGACGTGATTCCGATGGGTTGGCCGTAGCCGGACGCACGAGCCATCGTTCAACCACAGCCGCTTCCGCTTGGGCTGCTTTTTCGGCACTTTCAGGCCCTCCTCACGCCAGATTCGCTCCACACGCTTGTGGTTCACCCGCCATCCCTCCCAGTGCAAAAGAACCGTGATTCTGCGGTATCCGTAGCGGCCATACTCGCACGCCAACCACACGATCCGCTTCACGAGGCGGGGCTCGTCATCCGGCACACGACGCGTCCGGCGTTGCGTGTTCCGTGATTGCCTGATCACCCGACATACCCGGCGTTCGCTGACGCGATTGCGGCCGAGCACGCCACGAACGTGCTCAACCGCTTTCCGCCGCTTCGCCGGGCTCAGAAGTTTCCCGAGGCCGCCTCCCGAAGGATCGCCTTATCCAGCTCTGCATCCGCCAGCAGACGCTTCAGCCGGGAGTTCTCCTTCTCGAGCTCCTTCAGCCGCTTCGCCTGGTCGATCCGCAGGCCTCCGAACTTCTTCTTCCAGCGGTAGTAAGTCTGCTCCGTCACGCCGATCTTCTTCACCGCCTCGGCGACGGTCTTGCCCCTACCCAACTCGACTTCGACCTCGCGAAGCTTCGGAATGATTTGCTCCGCCTGCTCCGGTTTCCCTCTTGGCATCTCTTGCCCTCCCTTGTTGCGGCCACCCGGAATTCTCGCTCCCGAAGTGGCCTCGTTTAAGGGGGGCAGGTCAGCATCTTCGGTCACACGGCGTTGGCACGAAAATAGCAAGCCGCTCCAGTGAGGAGCGAGGCAAGCGGTGGAAGACGCCGTGCGCCGGACACTCGGGCGAGCCCTCAATGATATGCTCCTGAGGGCGACGGTTGGTGAAACATCTCACTGCCCGCGTCGCACAGGTGTCGCTCTCGCGAGGGTTCGTGCCATGAATATGCGTGCCGCCATGCTCGAGGAGTTTTCCGGCTCCGCGGGGATTCGCGTCGTCGAAATCCCCGTCCCGACACCCCGCCACGGCGAGATCCTCGTCAAGGTGATCTGTTCGCCGGTGAACCCGTCCGACGTCCTCTACTGCTCTGGGAAATACAGTTCTCCGCCGAGGCTCCCGGTGGTTCCTGGATTCGAAGGGTGCGGCACCGTCGTCTCGTCGGGAGGCGGCTGGCTGGCCAATCGCCTCGTCGGCAGGCGGGTAGCCGGGGCCGTGCAGTCTGGCCAGGGCTTTTGGGCCGAGTATGTCGTCCTGAAGGCCGTGGAGGCCTTGCCGATGCCCGCTGAAGTGAGCGACGAATCGGCCGCGTCCGCCTTCGTCAATCCGCTGACTGCTTTGGGCCTCGCCCGGCCCGTGATCAAGGGCCGCCATCGGGCGATGATTCACACCGCCGGAGCGTCCCAACTCGGCCGGATGCTGATCCGTCTGAGCAATCGCCATGCTTTCCCGCTTATCAGCATCGTGCATCGCGATGCTCTCGTCGCCGAACTGCAGGCGGACGGCGCCAAGCACGTGCTCGACAGCAGTCGGGCCGACTTTCAGGAATCGCTCACGAGCCTGGCCCGAGA